>JAZNXH010000072.1:0-2380 GCA_045593785.1 Lachnospiraceae bacterium | reverse complement strand
GGAGATAATTATTCCTTTTTACGGGCCGGAAGAAAAGATGCGGTTATGGTACTGGCAGATGGAATGGGTTCCGGTATGGAAGCAGGAAGAGACAGTACGATGGTGGTTGAATTGCTGGAGCAACTGTTGTCTGCGGGTTTTGAAGAAGCAGCTGCTGTCCGGCTTCTGAATGCAGCGTTGATGTTGCGTTCGCGACAGGTGAAGTTTACAACACTTGACATGAGCGTCATTAATCTGTATACAGGGAACTGTGAGTTTGTAAAAGCCGGAGCGGCAACGACCTTTATCAAACGGAAAAACTGGGTGGAGACGATTACATCGACTTCCGTTCCGCTCGGATTTCTGGATCGGGTAGAGTGTGAGACAAAACATAAAAAACTATATCACGATGATTATATTATCATGCTTTCAGACGGTGCATTGGACTGTATCGGGGTTTCGCAGAAAGAAGAGTATCTGGAACAGATGATTGCGGAAATGACAGAGCCAAGTCCGCAGGAGATGGCGAAACGGATTATGGAGGAGATCACGCAGAGCCCCGGATATACTGCAAAAGATGATATTACGATTCTGGTAGCAGGTGTGTTTGCTGCATAAAGCTACCGGGAAAGACAGGCGGAGAGTATGCAGAAGAAGGTCTTAACATTTGTAAAAGAACAACAGATGCTGGAGCGGGGCGACCGGCTTGTAGTTGGTGTGTCCGGAGGAGCAGATTCGGTATGCCTGTTGCAGTTGCTCTGTGGGATTCGGGAAATCTACGACCTTTCTGTATATGCGGTGCATGTGAATCATGGACTGCGTGGAGAAGAGGCGACGAGGGACGAGAACTTCGTTATTGGTCTCTGCGCGCGTCTTGGGGTTCCCTGTAGAGTTGTGAAGCTGGACATCCGAGAAGAGGCGAAGCGTCTTGGTTGCAGCGAAGAAGAAGCCGGTCGTGAAATGCGATATTATTATTTTGCACAGGAAGCAAAACAGCAGGGGTGTACGAAGATTGCGGTGGCACATCATATGGAAGATAATGCGGAGACGATACTGTTTCGTGCGTTCCGGGGAACCGGGCTCACCGGTCTTGCCGGGATGGCTCCGGTGAGTATGCTACAGACCGATCATACTCTGATGGTAATCCGACCGTTATTGTGTTGCACACGTGCGGAAGTCGAAAGTTATCTGGAGGAGAGGCGACAGGGCTATTGTACAGATTCTACGAATGCAGAGGATACTTATAGCAGGAATCGGATACGCAATGGTATTCTTCCGCTGGCAATAAAGTATATTAATCTGCAAAGTGTGCGAAACTTAAATACACTGGCTTCGCAGACAGCCAGGGTGAACGAATATCTGGAACGGCAGGCGGAAGCGGTGTACTGTCAATGTGTGACGACGTCGGAACAAGGGATTGCAATCCGGTTGCAGGGAGATGAAGAACCGGTACTGTTGGAACTGGTGTTTCGCAAATGTTTATATGAGATAGCCGGTAAGCGTCGGGATATTTCAGCAGTACACATTGATGCGCTGATGGAATTAAGCAGGAACCAGGTAGGGAGCAGATTGAATCTGCCATACGATATCTGTGCAAAAAGAACGTACGGCGGGATGGAACTTTTCCGTGAAGCAGACCGCTTAGAGGACTGCTGTGAAGTTTTGTATCTGGCGGTGTCACCGGAAGAAATGCTTCGGGGAATCACGGTACCATTGCCGGAAGGACAAGGAAGCTTAAGCTTCTCAGTACGCAATACAGAAGTGTTCGGGACAGATGCGTATGGTGAAATCGTAAAAATTGCGCAAAACGACTATACGAAATGCTTTGATTATGATAAAATAAAAGGTAACATTTCTGTCAGAATGCCGGAGGATACAGATTATCTCCAAATTCATCCGGAAGGCGGCAAAAAGATGCTGAGTGCATATCTGGTTGATGCCAAAGTGCCGCAGGAAAGGCGAAAAAAATTATGTCTTGTCGCAGAAGATAATATGGTTCTATGGATACCGGGGATGCGTACCGGAGAGAACCGCAGAGTGTCCGACCGGACAGAACGAGTGCTTCTGATAGAATGGAACATATAAGAACGAAAGGAAAACACACCATGGCAGAGAAAGTCAGTGTATTAATTACAGAAGAAGAGGTAACTCGCAGAGTCAAAGAACTCGGAGCTATCATCAGCAAGGATTATGAAGGAAAACAATTACATCTGGTATGCGTACTGAAGGGTGGCGCATATTTTATGATTGAATTAGCAAAATATATCACGGTTCCGGTTGTAATCGATTTTATGTCCGTATCCAGCTACGGAAGCGGAACTACCAGTGCAGGTCGTGTGAAGATTCTGAAGGATCTGGACGAACCGGTACAGGGTAAGGACGTATTGATTGTGGAGGATAT
>JAZNXH010000071.1:0-2120 GCA_045593785.1 Lachnospiraceae bacterium | reverse complement strand
ACGTCACAACCGGTCAGATACGGAAGTACCATCCGTTTTCCGGAGTAAATATGGCATCGTCTTCGGGTAGGTCACAAATAAAAGTCCTCAGAAACTTATCGTTCACATAATCGCTGAAAGAATTGGCTACTTCAAGCATATAAACCAGGTTATCGGACTGTCTGGAAAAAGTATGATTTAACCGAATACAACAGCGGATTGTCAATAGAATATATCACTCAAATTTCATGGAGAACAGTTTCGCATCCAACATTCTGAAACGCAGACGGATAGCTTTACCCTTATATTCGGTAAAATCACTGCCATCGTTAATGCGTACAACACGGCCGATATTGCTGCCAAAAAGCTTTACACTCTGTTTGTCGGAGAGAGGATTTCCGTCTTCGTCGAGAACATCAACGTAGATGTAACCGAATGCCGAAGTGCTGAAATTGATGTGCAGACCATTACTATCAAATACAATAGGTTTTGTGACAACCACCTTTTCTCCGTCGGATAACATTGTCCCGCCGTCTGCCATGATACAGGCAAACCCGTCCTTGCGGATTTCATAACGGCGGAGATAGCGCGGATTGTAATAATCTCTCGAACCTTCAATATCGTAGAAATAATAGTTTTCACGTCCCGAATCTATAAAGTTGTAAGCGAGAAAATTTGATCCGTATACCCAATTGGTTTCGTTTTCATAACCGGGGTCAACAAATGCACTGTGATAGCGGTGCCAGAGCTCGCCGTCACGGCTGCACATGAATATCGAATCGGTAATGGCAAGACCAACACGCCTGATTTCACTCATCTCAGCAGCTCTCTTTTTATGCCCACCGCTTATCATCTGTTCCATATTGTCTGACCAGCCTGTGTAATGATCAAAATAACGTGCCGGGAAGCCGATTATCATGTGCGGTGCTCTTTCATACTGAATGATGCTGTTTGTGTATAAATCGCATTCGATATCGTCATCGTATTCCAGCGCCTTCGGTTCTGTCCAATTCTTGAAATCGTTGGAATAAATAACACTGATGGAACGAAACTTGTTCTCACGGTCAGGCGAAAGCTGGGTGCGCGGCTGATGGCTTCGGAAATAGCAGACATATGCTGCATTTCCATCTCCGAGACGTGCATAGAAGTTGACAATCCATGCCCGGCTCCAGCCTGTATGACCGCCGCCGTTGGCAAGTCTGCGTTCCACTGTTTTTCTCGCCGCCTCAAACAGTTCCGGAGTGGATTTCTTAATCTGATCCGACGGATGCAGGGCATAAAGATGTGCTGTATGACGATGCCCGGGCTCCCATTCCTCAAAGTCTTCAAGCCATTCCATCAGCTGTCCGTACTTTCCTATCTGATACGGAGGAAGTTCCACATATTTTTCTCGCAGCTCAGCGGCAAATTCCGCATCTGTGCCAAGCAGATCGGCTGTGTCCGCCGCAAACTGAAACAGCTCTTTGATAACAGCGATATCTGCAGTCGGTCCTGCACTGATATTGACAGTCTTACCATCTTCGGGACTGATGAAATAGTTTTCGGGTGAGCTTGCCGGAGAGGTAACAAGATAACCGTTTCGCGGATCTCTCACCAGATAAGCACAGAAGAATTCAGCGGAGCTTTTTATAATCGGATAGTATTCACGCAGTATATCGATATCACCGGAATAAAGATAACGCTCCTTAATATGACGAAGACACCACGCACCAGCAGTAACACATGCACCAAACAGAGGTATAACCTCAGGGATTTGTTGCAAAATGGCAAACCCATCCCGGACAGTTATAGACAAGACGTGCTGTTCGTTCCCCTTTCTTCGCAATGAACCTGATTAGTTCAAAGAAGGGAGTTACAAATTCGGGAAGATCGCAAACCTCAGCAAACCAATAGTTCATCTGAATATTAATGTTGATATGGAAATCTGAGCTCCACGGAGCATAATAATCCTTACACCAGATTCCCTGAAGATTGGCAGGAAGCTTGCCTCGTGAGGATGCTGCCAGCAGGTAGCGACCGTAGTTGAACCATTAACCGTAACCTTTCTACTTCGGAAAGATTCTTGCTGACATGAAGTGCTGCAAACGGGTTTCCTGAATGTCCTTTATGGACAAAGGAACTTTCTCCTTCTGCGATATATT
>JAZNXH010000070.1:0-5773 GCA_045593785.1 Lachnospiraceae bacterium | reverse complement strand
TTTGAAATAATTTTTATCGGATATATGTTCGTTCCGAGTGGTGGTATCTATTGGCTCTCCAAGGGCAACTGGTTTAAGACCGGTGCCACTGTAGGTTCGCAGCAGGGTAGATTTGAGTACGATATAATTTACGACACGGATGTTTGGGTCCCGGGCGACGACTCTGTCAAGGTTATGCTTTATGGACTCTTGACCATTATTTTTATCATTGCATTTGTCTACACATGGAGACTGCAGGTGAAGCAGTGTCGTATTTGCATGGATATTACCGCAAAAGGGAAAAAGGTTAGAAGCGGCAAAGGCGATATCAAGGCACTTTTGGACGATGAGTTCCACAAGACTTTGCTTGCAGTGCCGCTGACCGGTATTCTTGTATTTACCGTGCTTCCCATCATCTACATGGTGCTGGTTGCATTTACAAGTTATGATGCAGCACATGATGGATACTCCAACTTGTTCTCATGGGTAGGGTTCGAGCATTTTAACGAGATTTTCAATTTTGAGCAGGGCGGTCTTGGTCTGACATTTGGTGAGATTCTTTCCTGGACACTGATGTGGGCGTTTTTTGCAACCTTTACCAACTACTTTTTGGGTATGTTTGTTGCAATTATGATCAACAAGAAAGGTATCAAGATAAAGAAGTTCTGGAGAACTGTACTTGTTATGACGATTGCAATCCCACAGTTCGTTTCGCTTCTTTATGTGTCAAAGCTATTTACAACTTCAGGTTTGATCGGACGAGTGCTTGATCAGATACCATTTATCTATGAATACCGTGTGGCGAATCACTTTGTATCGCTTTGGGATTCGCCTATCGTTTCAAAGATTTTGTTAATTGTCATAAATATCTGGGTTGGTATTCCGTACATTATGCTGATGGCAACGGGTATCCTGATGAATATTCCTCAGGACCTCTACGAGTCAGCGCGTATTGATGGTGCAAGTTCTGTTCAGCAGTTTACGAAAATAACGCTTCCGTATATGCTTTTCGTAACCGGACCGTATCTGCTTACGAGCTTTGTAGGAAACCTAAACAACTTTAATGTTATCTATCTGTTGTCGGGAGGTAATCCAATCAAGGGAACGGCAGGCGGAGCGTCAGTCGGTCATACTGACCTTCTGATTACGTGGCTGTTTAAGATGACACTCGGAAGTACCGAGAGCAAATATTACATGGCGTCAATCATCGGTATTCTCATCTTCCTTGTTGTCGCAATACTCTCGCTTATCATCTATAACGTAATTCCGTCAACCAAGAACGAGGAGGATTACAAGTGATGAAAAAAATGAATGATTATAAAAGCAGAAAACTCAGTCTCGGCGCACGAGCAAGCAGAAGACTCGGTAATGCTACCATCTACGTTATCCTTACCTTAATAACGATTGTATGGCTTGCTCCTTTTGTAGGAATTGTACTTGAATCATTTAAGACAGAGACTACAATGCAGACCCCGTATCTGTTTCCAAAGGAATTCGGATTTGATCATTATGTAAGATTGTTCAAAGAAACGGACTTTCTTATCTGGTTCAAAAACACCGCAATTATGGGGCTTGCAACAGCAGTGTTCCAAACATTTTTTATCCTTTCTATGAGTTATGTTCTTTCCCGTATTCGTTTTAAGGGAAGAAGGGGACTCATGAATGCAATGCTGATTCTCGGAATGTTCCCGGGTTTCCTTACGATGATTCTGATCTATAAGGTATTCGCGGATGCAGGGCTTACCGGAAGTGCAGCTCCACTGGGATTGGTTATTGTATATTGTGCAAGTAGTGGTATGGGATACTATGTGTCGAAGGGATTTTTTGATACCATTCCCAAGAGTCTGGACGAAGCAGCAAGAGTGGACGGAGCGACACGTTTTCAGGTGTTCCAGCGTGTAATCATGCCTTTGTCTGCACCGATTGTTATCTATACCGTTCTTATGGGCTTTATGGCTCCTTGGGGCGACTTTATGCTTGCAAGTTATCTGATCCATGAGAACAGTGTAGGAATGAATGTTGCTGTCGGTATGTATGAATGGCTTTCAAGAACGAACTTGAACTCACATTATACGATGTTCTGTGCTGCTGGTGTTGTTGTTGCAATTCCTGTTGTAACGGTATTCCTTCTCCTGCAGAAGTACTATGTAGAAGGTGTTACCGGCGGTGCGGTGAAAGGTTAAAACGTGCCTTGCACGTTTGCAAATTTGTGCCTGTGCAAATGCTTGTATGAGTAAAAGATGAAATCTGAGGTTTGCAGGTTCAGAAAGGAAATAGAAAATTATATGGCTAGTGTAAAATTAACGAATGTAAAGAAGATATATGGTAAGGATACGGTTGCAGTTCAGGACTTCAACCTTGATATTGCTGACAAAGAATTTGTCGTGTTTGTAGGACCTTCAGGTTGTGGTAAGTCCACAACGCTTCGTATGATAGCAGGACTTGAGGAGATTTCGGAAGGAACGATTGAGATTGACGGCGTTGTAGTGAACGATCTTCAGCCGCGTGACCGTGATATTGCGATGGTGTTCCAGAACTACGCACTCTATCCGCATCTTACGGTATTTGAGAATATGGCATTCAGTCTGAGACTTACGAAGACACCGAACGATGTGGTTTATGAGAAAGTAACTCAGGCGGCGGAAGTACTCGGCATCACGGAGTATCTCACGAGAAAGCCGCGTGAGCTCTCCGGTGGACAGAGACAGCGTGTTGCGATTGGACGTGCAATGGTAAGAGACAGTAAGGTTTTCCTGATGGATGAACCGCTCTCGAACCTGGATGCGAAGCTTCGTAACCAGATGAGAGCAGAGATTATCTTGCTTCGTCAGAAAATTGATACTACCTTCATCTACGTAACGCATGATCAGACCGAGGCGATGACCCTAGGTGACCGTATCGTAATTATGAAGGACGGATTTATCCAGCAGGTAGGAACCCCTACGGAAGTATTCGATATGCCGCTGAATCTCTTTGTTGCAGAGTTTATCGGTGCACCGAAGATGAATACCTTTAAGACAGACCTTGTTTGTGAGGATGGTAGATATTTCATCACACCGTATGGTGCAAAGATTGAAGTTACCGGAAAGAAAGCGGATATGCTGAGAGAAAAGGGAATCGGTAGCCGCGAGGTTATGTTTGGTGTGCGTCCGGAACATTTTGTGCTTACAGGTTCCGAGAACCCGGCAGCAATCCCGTGTAAGATTGTTGTGAACGAGATGATGGGAAGTGAGCTTCATCTTCACGTTGTAGAGGAGAACGGCGATCGACTGATCGTCCGCATTCCGACGGTATCACTTACAGATGAACAGAGAGCAGCTCTTATATATGGTGCAATGCTCTATGTTACTTGTGAAGGCAAGGTAATGCATTTCTTTGATATAGAAACACAGAAGAATCTTCTCGTGTAATGGCTGAAAATTAAATGAATAGAAACACGAAATCCTCTCTTTACCGGAATTACGGAAAAGAGAGGATTTCTTCCTATAGAAGTGTATTTTATCACATAAAACAACGCATCCGGAACATTTATCTTGTGTTTGTACGGAACATTTGGTAGGATAAACAGAATAAAACATATGAGGGGGAAAAAGAATAGTGAGGAGAAAGAAAAATCGCTGTTTTGGTGTATTGGCATTATTCTTTCTTGTGCTTCTGAGTGGCTGCGGCTTAGGTGAGGGGAGCTTGGATAAGCCTGCGCAAGAGATAAGCGGCAAAGAGGATAACGCAAAACAACTTACACCGACACCAATTGTAGATAGTTTTGGCAAGGTGACGGTGGAAGCACTTTTGGAAGGCCTGAGCAGTGATGTGAAAGAATACGGAACAGCCGGATTCTATATGAATTTAGAGTTTACGGAGCAGGGCACTGAAGTACAGGACGAAAATGAGCCGGGAGAACAAAACGGTATGGTTATGCAGATGGACGGTAGCATTGCGATTAATCCGGCGGCTGCATATATGATCTGCAGAGTGTCGTCGGGAGCAGAGGGAGAAACCGTCATTGAACAGGTGATAGAAAACTATACTTTGGTACAGGATGATGGAAGTGTAGTCGGCTATCTGTATGACGGCGTAAGTGATTCATGGCTTGCATATGAAGAAAGCGGATTTGCAGATTTATCGGAGCAAGTGTCTCTGGTTGATTTTTCAGCGGTTTCAAGCAGACAGATATTTGACACGATTGAACTCGTTGTGACAGAGACGGATTATGAGATTCACGGAACGATGCCTCTTGCAACATTTTGCGGGGTGACTGATCTTGGGATGGATATGAATACCATATCCGAAGCGATTCCAGGTTTTGAAGACATAAAGGTATATGTGAAATATATGTTTGATAAGGAAAACCGTCAGATTGAGTCTTTTCATGCCATAATAGATAAGACGGGATTTCCGGTAGTGGATGTGCCGGTTTCTTTTGAGATGTCTATAGCAGTAGATTTTGAGATTGTTCCGGATGGGGCGTATATTGAGATTCCGGAAGAAATTTTTACGGATGGCACTTGAAAAGCGCATGATATAGCTTATCCTGCGCACTTTCTCCATTTTCCGGATAGATAATAAAACGAGAACATCCCACACAACATGAGATTGTGCAGTATCATACAGCCCCACGCAGAAGCAAGACCGTAGCCGAGCAACTGGGTGCAGATAAATGTTCCGACGATGCGGATGCCCCACATGCCGGCGATGTTGCAGACGAAGGGGAACATGGTTTTACCCATACCCTGCAGCATACCTTCGATGATGATGGAGATGCCGTAGAAGGGCTCTGAGACAGCAACCATGCGAAGGACGGTGGCGCCAAGCAGAATCACTTCGGTATCCTTGCTGAAGATGCGTACCATTTCCGGTGCAAGCAGGAACAATAGGCCACCGGATAGGATCATGAGGGCAACCTCGATGGTAAGTAAGAGTTTGGCTGTATGACGCATACGCTTGTGATCTCCGGCACCGAGCGCATTGCCGGTGAGCGTAGCGGCAGCTGCCTGCATACCGTAGCCCGGGATGTAGAAGGCGGATTCTACCGTATTAGCAATGGTATGTGCTGCAGTAGATATCTCACCGAGTGAATTAATCATAGCTGCGAAGGCAACATACCCGAGCGAAGTTCCGAAGCGCTGTAAAGCATTCGGCAGAGCTACTTTAAGACAAGGACGCAGGATGCTCCAGTCCGGACGGAACGATTCGCCCTTCGGACTTAAGAGCGGATGTCTGCATACGGCGATTGTGATGATAACACCGCCAATGAAGAATGCAATCGCACTGGCGATACCTGCACCGATGACACCGAGTCCTGCTCCGGGAATCACGAGTTCCAGTGAAAAGACGGACACGGTTCTGGTTGGGAAAATCAATAAGAAATTTAATACGACGTTCGTAATATTCACCCATACGCCGACGCGCATGGGTGTTTTTGTGTCACCGACAGCACGTAAGACAGTTCCGAAGATTATAGAAGCAGTACGGAACAGCATGGGGGCGTAGAGGATGAAGAAGTACCTTGACGCCATCGGGCGGATGGACTCATCTACCTGCATCCATGCGGGAATGACAGGACTCAGAGACAGGGTGATAACGGTGAAAAGAATACCGCAGAACAATACAGCAAGGATTGCCTGCGCAGCCGCTTTTTTGATTTTTCCCAGTTCACCTGCACCATGTGCCTGTGCGATGAACGCTAAGAATCCTACTGCAACGGCAGAGATGGTACTGCCAATCAGCCAGTTGACGGTCGTGGTAACACCGACGGCGGCGGTTGCATCCGTGCCGAGGGAGCCGACCATGGCAG
>JAZNXH010000069.1:0-7759 GCA_045593785.1 Lachnospiraceae bacterium | reverse complement strand
AAGGTCAGCAGCTCTTTTTCTGTGTTATTGGGGGATTATATGGAAGTACAGCAGTGGAATGAGATACTGGAACCATATGCATTGGCAGTGGATGAGATTGTGGTGAAATTTAACCACATTATTACGGCATACCGGAATATGGGAAAATATTCGCCGATTGAGCGTGTGGAAGGCAGAGTAAAAGGGATATCCAGTATCATGGATAAAGCAAGAAAAAAGGGCATTGATCTGGATAAGGTAGAAGAAAAAATCGATGATATTGCAGGTATTCGTATTATCTGTCAGTTTGTGGATGATATATATAAGGTATTAGAACTGATTAAACGACGAAGCGATATGAAGATTACAAGCAAGCGTGACTATGTAAAAAATCCGAAACCAAGCGGATATCGCAGTTACCATATGAATGTTCTGTATCAGGTGGAGACACTGAAAGGACCGAAAGAGATTACGGTTGAGATTCAGATTCGCACCATGGGTATGAATTTCTGGGCAACGATTGAACATTCTTTGCAGTACAAGTATAAACTTGGAATGACCAATGAAAGTAGTAACCGTCTGTTGCATGATGCGGCAGAAGCAGTTGCGAAGCTGGATGAAGAGATGTCGCAGGTAAGGGTTGCAATTATGGACGGACAGAAGGAATTTGACGAGAGGGCTCAGTTAGTAAGTCAGATTATGCAGGATCTGCAAACTTTGAAGAAGACATCACAGGCAAGTGTCGTGTCTGCATTCCAAAAACAATTCATGGATATTTATGAAGAAGGGGAATTGATAAAGCTTCGTAATTTCTATGATAAATTGGAACTGGAGCTGGCTTTGACGATGAAAAAATAAACCAAATGGAGACGGTTTGATATTATGATAGAATTACCGGAAAGTTTTAAAGAACGGATCAAAGGACAATTGGGAGATGAATATGAAGCATATCTGCACTCATTTCAGGAGAAGAGCCGCAATGGCCTTCGGGTGAATACAGCGAAGCTGTCCGCAGAAGAATTTGAACAGTTGTCTCCGTTTGCTTTGCAACCGGTTCCATGGGTGTCAAACGGGTATATTTATGAAGACGAGCGGCCGGCAATCCATCCGTATTACTACGCCGGACTTTACTATTTACAGGAACCGAGTGCGATGACGCCTGCCAGTCTGTTACCGATAGAACCGGGTGACCGCGTGCTGGATCTTTGTGCTGCTCCCGGTGGTAAGAGTACAGAACTTGCGGCACGTCTGAATGGAAAAGGCGTTCTGGTATCGAATGATATCAGCAATTCCCGTGCAAAAGCGTTACTGAAAAATCTCGAATTGTTTGGTGCAAAGAACATTCTGGTTGTAAGTGAAGCACCGAACAAACTGGCAGAGTATTTTGAAGGGTATTTTGATAAGATTTTGGTAGATGCACCGTGTTCCGGTGAAGGGATGTTCCGTAAGAGCCCTGCAATTATGAAAAACTGGGAACAGTACGGGACGGAATATTATCATAAATTACAGCAGGATATCCTGCCGCAAGCAGTTAAGATGTTGCGTCCGGGTGGGTATCTTTTGTACTCGACCTGTACGTTCTCGCCGGATGAGAACGAAGGATCCGTACAGGAGGTGTTAGATCGATTCCCTGAGATGAAACTGGTGGAAGCCTTACCGGGAAAAGGTAATGGCGCAGAATCGGATACCGGTGAGAAAACAGCGGATAAGAAACGCATTTGTGACTATCAGGGATTTGAGTGCGGTCATCCGGAATGGATTGAAAATGGGTGTGATGATTTAAGAAAGACAATTCGCCTGTGGCCACATAAAATAGCAGGAGAAGGACATTTCATTGCGCTGTTCCAAAAGGATGCTGAGGAAGCACTTGGAATGGTATCCGGACGGAAACTGCCCGGACGACCGTGTACATTGCCGGATGAAGCGGAAGAATTTCTTGCATCGCTCAAGCTTTTGATTCCACGCGAACGCTTGCAGATTAAAGAAGACAGACTCTATCTTCTTCCCGAACTTGGAGTTGATACAAAAGGGCTTCGTCTGCTCCGCTCGGGACTGTTCCTCGGAGAGATGAAGAAAAAGCGTTTTGAACCAAGTCAGGCATTGGCATGCGCTCTGCAAAAGAGTGAATATGAGAACTGTTATGATCTTTCTGTCGATGATCCGGATGTCATACGGTATTTGAAGTGTGAATCCATTGAGATAAAGAAGGAGTGCCGCGACGGATGGGTACTGGTTACAGTAGAAGGGTTTCCACTTGGCTGGGGCAAGTATCATCAAGGTTCGTTTAAGAACCGATACCTTCCGGGCTGGCGTCTCATGTAGCCTGACGTGTACGATAAAAGAGACGAGAGTTGTGTGTTAAAGGAAGTAGGAGATAACGTGGAAGCAGGAATAAAAGAAATCCGTTTTGAAGAGAGCAAGAATACCAACGCGATGCTGGAGGGCATCCAGGCAGTTATTTTTGACCTGGATGGTACTTTGATCGATTCCATGTGGATGTGGAGACAAATAGATATTGATTATCTTGCTCGTCACGGTCATGAACTTCCGGCAGATTTGCAGGACAGCATCGAAGGGATGAGTTTTTCGGAAACTGCTGTGTATTTTAAGGAACGTTTTTCCTTAAGTGATTCTCTGGAAGTAATCAAGGCGGATTGGAACCAGATGGCTTACGACATTTATGTCAATGAAGTTCCGTTAAAGCCGGGTGTGCTGGAGTTTTTACAATATCTGAAGCGTAAGGGAATAAAGACTGGAATCGCTACCAGTAATTCCAGGGAACTCCTGCTTGCAGTATTGGAAAGCCTTGGGATTACGGAGTATTTTGACGAAGTGCATACCTCCTGTGAAGTAACCAGAGGGAAGCCTGCTCCGGACATCTATTTGTTGGTTGCTAAGACACTGGGAGTGACACCGGAACACTGTCTGGTATTCGAAGATATCATTCAGGGAATCCATGCAGGCAAGGCGGCGGGGATGCGTGTGTGTGCAGTAAAGGACGCGTTTTCCGTAAAGCAGGACGAAGAGAAAAAAGCTTCTGCAGATTGGTTGATTGACAGTTTTTCTGAGTTAGACGTATAACGGGGAATTGGATGAAACAGTTAAATATTTCAGAATATGAAGCAGGGCAGAGACTGGACCGATTGCTTGCTAAGGTTTTTACGCAGGCCGGAAAAGGGTTCCTGTATAAGATGCTTCGCAAAAAGAATATTGTGTTGAATGGAAAGCGCGCAGAGGGGAACGAGAGTTTAAAGGCCGGAGATGTTATCACGGTTTATTTTTCGGATGAAACTTACGAGAAGCTTTCAAACGGTACATCGGCGGAAGCTGTAAAACAAGATTCCGAACGTGCAGAAAAAGCAGTGCGCAGACAGATTCCGAAAATCGTATATGAAGATAAACACATTCTGATTCTTCATAAACCGGCAGGGATGTTGTCGCAGAAGGCAGACGGGACAGATGATTCTCTGGTGGATTATGTACAGGACTACATGATTGAGCAGGGAGAATTAACGCAGGAACGTTTGCGTACTTTTCGACCGGGAATCTGTAATCGTTTGGACCGTAATACTGAGGGTCTGGTGGTAGCAGGAAAGACAATCGTCGGACTTCAGACAATGTCAGAATTGTTCCGTGATAGGAAGTTGGACAAGTATTATCTCTGTGTTGTGAAAGGACAGATTGAGCGTCCGATGCGTCTTTGTGCTTATCTGGTAAAAGATGAGGCAAAGAATCAGGTGACTGTCGGGAACGGTCCGGAAGGAGAGCGGATTGAGACAGAATACCGTCCGATTGCAGCAACGAAGACAGGAACATTATTGGAAGTAAAACTGATTACCGGAAAATCACATCAGATCCGTGCACACCTTGCTTCGGTCGGACATCCGATTGCCGGCGATATGAAGTACGGGGATGCAGAGTATAACCGGATGATGAAGGAACGCTTCGGCGTAAGGCATCAGATGCTGATTGCATACCGCATGGTGTTCCCGGAGCTTCCGGAGGAGTTTACGGGGTTGTCAGGGAGTGAAGTAAAGACGGTCTTGCCGGCAGTGTTTGATCATTTTTGCAAAGCTTATGATATTCGCTTATCATAAGAAATGTCAGGTTGTCAAAAGAGTTTGAATGATTGAGAGAGGAGGATGAATTATGCCGTCATGGAATTCCAGAGGGTTGCGGGGTTCGGTATTGGAAGAGACAATCAACCTTACGATTGATAAATTGCGGGAACAGAAGCTGGCATTGATTCAGAAAATCCCGACTCCGATTACTCCAATTGAGATTGATAAAGCGACCAGACATATTACACTTGGATATTTTGAGAAGAAAAGTACCGTGGATTACCTTGGTGTGGTACAGGGGATTCCCGTGTGCTTTGATGCTAAGGAATGTGCAGGAGATACGTTCCAACTTCAGAATGTGCATGAACATCAGGTGGAATACATGCGGGATTTTGAAGAACAGGGCGGAATCGCTTTTTTGATTATTTTTTATTCCAAGCGCGACGAGTATTACTACATGCGATTTTCCGAATTAAGGCAGTTCTGGGAGAGAGCACAAAAAAGCGACGGAAGAAAAAGCTTCCGCCGTGATGAGTTGGATGAACGGTATGTCTTACCTCCCATGCGAGGTATCCTGTTGCCGATACTGACGATGTTGCAACAGGATCTGGATGAAAGAGAAGAATAATCAGAGTGCAGGACGGAAGCCGAGCTGTTTGAGCAACATGTTAAGACGGCCTTCGAACTTGCATGACATATTGTCGAATTTTGAATAGTCATTTGGACGCATCAGAGAAGGTGCTTTTGGAAGGATAAGTGCGTTGCTGTCTTCCAATACGGCACCTACAAACTCGGAGCAGAAGTAAAAATGTTTTCGGTGAAAAGGAATACTTAAGCGGCAGAGAATCAATCCGAGCACGCTGAAACGGTATTTCTTTTGTTTTTTCATCATACGTTCTACCTGACGCTTTGCCCGATTATATGCATCCTCGGTCACTTTAAGCTCATAGAGTGCGCAGGGAATGTAAGAGTAGCGTTTGAAAAATCCCTCGTTCAGTGACTCCTGACGCAGTCCGGCAGGAAGCGGAAAATGAACATACTTCCTTGCAAAGCTGTACATCGGTTGAAGGCTTGCATCAAACGAGATGGACGCATGTGTATAACGGTCTGACGTCGTCAGATTAATGAGCTTAGAAATACAGGTATCCGACTTTGTAAGCAATATGTAGATGGAACAGTTACGTTCCGGTCTTTTGATTCGAAATCTTGGTTGTTTTTTCATAGATTTTCTTATTCTGCTTCTACGGTACAATCTTCAGCAACAATCTCTTCGTCAAAGTCATCATCCAAATCGTCGAAATCGTCAAAATCGTCAAAATCATCAATATATTCCGGAGCCATAAAGCGATATACTGCATAAGCGATAGCAGCTACAGCAGCAATAGCGCCGATGATAGCCAGAATAAAAAGAAGGGTATGCTTCTTTTCTTCAATCGGGTCTTTCTTATGAATCAACTCATTGAGTCTGGAATTCTCCAGAAGTTCTTTTAACTTTTTTTCATTAATGATGTTATCAATCTTTTTGCACATAAGTCCACGTCCTTTCTGCTGTATCCAACGATGTGATAAATCAAGTATATTCAATCTTTTTATTAGTATAGCACGAATTGCAGATAATATCTATGGTTAATTGCGTAAATTTTTTAAACTTTTTGCAGTTTGGCAAAGGATGCAAGGAGTTTGCGAACTCCGTAATTAGGGAATTCCACGGTAACTTCGTAATCTTTTCCGCCTTCCGTAATTTCCAGAACAGTGCCGATGCCGAATTTTAAATGCCGGACACTGTCGCCTTTGGTATAAGAAAGGCCGGACAGAGAGGAACCGGAAAATTGTTTTACCGGAGGGAGCGTAGCAGGCTTAGGTGCAGTCGGCATAAGTGTGGTTTTTCGCAGTGAACTACCGGGCATGGAAGTTTCGGAAATGTAGCGATGACTGCGGCGTTTTTTCTCGGTTAACAGGAAACGCGGAATCTCAGAGATAAATCGTGATTCTTTGGAATATTGCATCTCACCGCGGACCATGCGTTTTCCGGCAGAAGAGAGTGTCAGCTGTTTCATGGCGCGGGTAATACCGACATAACACAAGCGGCGTTCTTCTTCAATCTCCGCCTTAGGGTTGTCGGAATTGATCGCGATACTACTGGGGAAGACCCCATCTTCCATACCGCAGATAAACACACAGGGGAATTCCAAACCTTTGGCACTGTGCAAAGTCATCAGGGTGACTGCATCTTTTTCCCGATCCAGATTGTCGATATCTGCAACCAGAGCAACTTCCTCGAGGAAAGAGGAGAGGGTCGGAGGTTCCAAAGATGTCTCGTCAAAGAGAACTGCTTTGTTGATGAGTTCGTCGATGTTTGCAATACGTTCGCGGTATTCTTCATCAGTTTCCGCGATAGTTTGCAGATACTCACGGTAGCCGGTCACTTCGAGAAGCTCATCAATGATGTCTTTTACGGAATATTCCGGCAGGGCAGCGTGTTGGCGCAATCCTTCCAGCATCTCAATAAAGCCGAGCAGTGTAGTTGCTGTCTTTTTGTTGAGCGAAACAATGGATTCGGTGTGAAGCAAAGCCTCGTAAAAGTTATAACTATGTTCGTCGGCATAAGCCTGAACCTTGTCCAGGGTAGCAAGACCAATACTTCGTTTCGGCACGTTGATGATACGTTTTAAGGCGATACCGTCAGCGCCATTGTCAATCGTTTTTAAATAAGCGAGGATATCCTTGATTTCACGACGTTCATAGAAGTTAATGCCGCCGACAAGTTTATATGGGATGCCGCTCAGTATCATCTGTTCTTCCAATACACGGGATTGTGCATTGGTACGATAGAGGATGGCAATGTCGGAATAACGGGTCGCAGCTGCGGACAGTTCCAAAATATCCTTCGCAGTGGAATGTGCTTCTTCCAAATCGGTCTCGTAGTGATTATAGGTAATGGGGGCACCGTCATCGTTGTCTGTCCAGAGGGTTTTATCTTTTCGTTCATCGTTGTGACGAATGACCTGATTGGCGGCCTCCAGAATTGTCTTGGTTGAACGGTAATTCTGCTCCAGACGGATTACTTTTGTATTCGGGAAGAAATATTCAAAGTCCAGAATGTTACGGATATCGGCACCGCGGAATTTGTAAATCGACTGGTCATCATCGCCTACAACACAGAGATTGTGTTCGACCTGTCCGTCCTCATTGACTGTGGATGCCATTAGGCGGATCAGTTCAAACTGGGCATGGTTGGTATCCTGATACTCGTCCACCATGATATAGCGGAAACGGTTCTGATATTTGCGGAGAATCTCCGGATAGTTACGGAACAGTTCTACCGTCTGCATAATCAGATCATCAAAATCCAATGCATTGTTCTGCTTCAGACGTTTCTGATATTCGGTATAAACGCGGGAAATCTTCTGCCGGTTATAGTCGCCCAGGGCTCTGGCATCGTATTCCTCCGGAGAAATCAATTCGTTTTTTGCAGTGGAGATTGCATTGATAAAGGTGCGTTCTTTGGTTTGTTTGGTGTCAATGTCAAGATATTTACACACTTCACGCATCAAAGTTTTCTGGTCATCAGTATCATATATGGTAAAACTGCGGTCATAGCCGAGTGCTTCGATATCTCTTCGCAAAAAACGGACACACATGGAGTGGAAGGTACTGACAAGCACATCTTCCGAACCAAAACCGATGAGATGATCAACACGTTCCCGCATCTCTTTGGC
>JAZNXH010000068.1:0-3371 GCA_045593785.1 Lachnospiraceae bacterium | reverse complement strand
TTCAAAAAATTGAAGGAATTATTATTCACAAAACATCTCAATATTCGATAAAATAATACATTTTATTCAGTTTCTTTCCCAAATACCAAGTCTGTCAAATGTTCCCATGTCTTCATATTTGACACAGTATAATACTTTTTGTTGTTCTTCTTACGATTTTCATACAAATAATATACGGTACCCTCTTCATCTCCGCACGGATACACAGATATCCGGTATTCCTCGCCAAAAGTAAGTACGTACGGTTCTTCCGTGCACTTTACCGGAAACAGCCGGCGTTTGCGTGTTCCCTGCCCGCGAATAATGATACGATACAGTTCTGTCTTCCAATATCCTGTTACATCATAGCTTTCCTCTTCATAGGAAACTGTCACCGGATACCCTTCCGCTTTCGGATCGGAATACATTAAAAGCTCATCACCAAAATGTATTTTGTCAAAGTTATATACACAGAAAAAAATAATCGCGCCAAAAAACAACACAAAAAAAGTAAGCAGAACAACAATTGCTTTCTTCATCTTCTTTCCCCCAAACCTTCTAATCAACTCTGCTCAATCTTTCAAGACAAAATTCCTTTTATCTTTATTGCAGTATATCACAAAATACACCTTATTTCAACGCACGCATACACTAATCCTGTATCCCGTATCCGGAGTTTTCCATGGATGCTTTTCTTTCAATCAAAGGGCTGTCTTTCTCCTATCATTCTCCGGAAGGCGAAACCAAAGCCCTGCACGACATCAATCTTTCCATAAGAGAAGGAGAATTTATTGCAATTGTCGGTCCCTCCGGTTGCGGAAAATCCACCCTGCTCTCTCTGATTGCCGGACTCCAGCCTCTTATCGGTGGGGAAATAACCACAGGTGAAGTCCTGCTACAGAACCGGCCGATCAGTGAAAACCGTGACCGCATCGGCTATATGCTGCAAAAAGATCATCTATTCCCCTGGCGTTCTACGAAAAATAATGTACTCCTCGGACCGGAAATCCGACGTACGCTGACCGCCGAACAGGAAGCCAAGGCACTTGCCATGTTAGACAATTATGGTCTTTCCCAATTTGCCGCTTCGTCTCCTTCTGCACTTTCCGGCGGCATGCGGCAACGCGCCGCACTTATCCGCACACTGATGACAGAGCCCAGCCTGCTTTTGTTGGATGAACCGTTTTCCGCACTGGATTACCAGACCCGTCTGAATGTATCAGATGACATCTGTAAACAGATCCGCAAAGAACAGATTACAACGATTCTTGTTACACATGACATCAGTGAGGCCATCGGTGTTGCAGACCGGGTTGTGATTCTCTCTAAACGCCCTGCGACAGTCGCTAAATCTCTGGATATTCAACTCGATATGGATGCCCCGCTTCGCAGTCCGCTGCTTGCCCGAAGTTCACCGAACTTCACGCATTATTTTAATCTTGTCTGGAAGGAGTTAACCACATGAAAAACACGTCTCTCTCTGCCCAGGAGCGCTACCTGAAAAAGAGAAAACAAACATTAATCCGTGTACGCATCATTCAGGTTTCCATCCTTGTTATCTTTATCGCTCTCTGGGAAGTTCTCACCCGTATCGGTGTTTTAAATGCCTTTCTCTTAAGCAGTCCGTCCCGCATCCTGCGTTCTGCCATCGAACTTGCAAAAGACGGAAGTCTCTTCTATCATACCGGTGTTACACTTGCAGAAACATTCGTAAGTTTCTTTCTCGTCATCCTCATTGGTGTTCTGCTCGCCGTCTTACTTTGGTGGAACGAAACCTTTTCAAAAATACTGGAGCCTTATCTTGTTGTACTGAACAGTCTTCCAAAGTCAGCACTTGCACCGGTCTTCATCGTGTGTTTCGGTAACAATATCAAATCTGTGATTATCGCAGCCGTGTCCGTTGCGGTATTCAGTGCCATCTTGACGCTCTATACCGCATTTTTAGGTACTGAAGAAGAAAAAATCAAACTCATCTATACCCTGGGCGGAACAAAAAAAGATGTCCTGACCAAAGTAATCCTGCCCGCCAACTTTCCAGTCATAATCAGTGTGATGAAGGTCAGCATCGGACTTTCACTTGTCGGTGTCATCATCGGGGAATTTCTCGCTGCAAATGCAGGTCTCGGTTATCTGATTATTTATTCCAGTCAGGTGTTCAAGCTGGATTGGACCATGCTTAGCATTGCCATCCTCTGTCTGGTCGCTGTCGGACTCTATGAGCTTCTGGCACAGTTGGAACGCAGGATAAAATTCTAAAGCAATTGACACCTACGGACTTCAATTATATAATCGAAGTCCGTAGGCATTTGAAAGGCAGGATAAATTCTCAATGGACAAGCGTGAACTTGCAACAAAATACTTTTTAGAAGGATATAACTGTGCCCAGGCAGTCGTACTGGCTTTTCACGAGGAGGCAGGACTGGACCGTGAACAGGCGCTCCGACTTGCATCCTCCTTTGGAGGAGGCATGGGACGTCTACGGGAAGTATGCGGGGCTATCAGCGGCATGTTTCTGATTGCCGGCTGTCTGTACGGTTACTCCGATCCGAAAGCATTTGAAGAAAAAGCCGAGTTATACGCACGGATTCAGGAACTGGCAGCCTCTTTCCGCGAACAATACGGCTCCATCGTCTGCCGCGAGCTGCTTACACCGGGAACTGCAACCACAAATCCTGTACCGGAACGCCGTACGGAAGAATACTATAAAAAACGCCCCTGCCCCGAACAAATCGGTGAGGCAGCGGCAATCTTAGAACAATATATTAAGGAGCACGCATGAGGCCTTTTCGTCTTATCAAGTACATCTATGCGGGACTGTTTGCGGCAGTACTTGCCGTCCTGTCCCAACTTGCAATCCCGATGCCGGGCGCAGTTCCCCTGACGCTACAGACCTTCGGGGTTGCTTTGTGTGCATATACTCTTGGCTGGAAACTCGGCACATTATCCTATCTCGTTTATTTTCTTCTTGGTCTTGCCGGTGTTCCCATTTTCTCAAACTTCACCGGTGGTATCAGCAAACTCTTCGGACCAACCGGCGGTTTCCTTCTTGGTTTTTTTCTTCTTTCCATCGGTTGCGGTCTTTTCACGCATTACCGCCGCAGCTGGAAATTACGAAAACACGAGCAGCTTCTGTCTCTGCTTGGCGGTATCATAGGATTACTCCTATGCCATCTTCTCGGCATTCTTCATCTGACCTTATTGGCAAATACGTCGTTTATCGGAAGCTTTCTTCTGGCATCCGCTCCGTATCTTCTCAAAGATTTTGCCAGCGTGATTGTCGCATTCTTTCTTGCAAAACCGCTCCGCAGACATATCAATTGAAGAATTGCTCCCAGTCCCCGGATTTAATGATATCCTTATAATAAGCCAGTTCTTTCGCTAT
This sequence comes from Lachnospiraceae bacterium, assembly GCA_045593785.1. Classification (GTDB taxonomy): domain Bacteria; phylum Bacillota; class Clostridia; order Lachnospirales; family Lachnospiraceae; genus SZUA-448. The sequence continues at coordinate 10 of JAZNXH010000068.1, read as the reverse complement.
CGTTTCATCC
>JAZNXH010000067.1:0-3316 GCA_045593785.1 Lachnospiraceae bacterium | reverse complement strand
TAAACCGCCCAATCACCTGTAATACAAACGAAACCTTGTACTGCATCGTACTCTTCAACACAATGCCCGCAAACTTAATATATAACTTTATATTTTTCCTTACATTAACCATGATTCACTCTTAAATTACCAGTCCACCGCAAGTTTGCACCCTCCGTGCAAACTTGTAATTGCCGACTTTGTCGGCAATTTAACCACCCTGGACGACGACTCTCCTCTCTGCCTTCCGATGCAGTAGCACCCCGCACCAGATCAGCGTAATCGCCCAGAACAACTGCAATCCCATCGCCTGCAGCAGCTCCGGCCCTGCAATATCACCACTGTAAACACGGAACGGGACATTCTGCATTGCAGCAAACGGCAGCATCTCCATAACCGTACGGAACGGTTCCGGCACGAACGGAATTGGGATTACCATACCCGACAGGAATTCTACTGCACCCATAAACAGGATACGCCACCCTTGCGGCGAGAGCGTAAAAAAGCACAGCATATAAATCACCATACAGAACGCTGTCGTAACCACAAGTCCTAAAACCATTGACAACAAAAACATCAAGAATACAGGCACGCTCTCCGGCGCACTGATTTTATACGGATGCGGAATAATCACCGCTGCCAGCAGTACCGGCACACAACGTAGCAACGCTTCTGATGTCCGCGCACCGACAGTTCGGGAAAACCACATTCCGTATACCGATACCGGCCGGCACATCTCATACGCAATCCCACCGTCCATAATCATACCGAACAAATCCCGATCCGATGCCCATGTCGTAAACAAAGCTAAAAATGCCTCTTTCAGCCAAATATACGACACCAGCGCGGAATACTCCATCGGAAAGGTAATTGCATTCGAATCATATAACACTTTATACGCCAGACATTCCATGAGTCCCCAGATTACCTGCGTTGTCAACGCACTGACTGCCGCCATACGATACTGGATACCACAGGAAAAGCGCAGGCGAAAGAATAGTAAATATTTCTTCATCTTTCCCTCCTAAAGAATATCCAGTTGACGATACAGCCGCGCAACAACCTGATCCAGGTTTTCCTTTGCTCTGTCATCCGCACTCTTTTCTTCATCCACTGTTACAGAGGTCTCTTCCACCGTCTTCCGCATATCCTCCAGCGTACCATCGAGCAGAATTCTACCCTTACCAATCAAAATCACACGGTTCGCAATCGCCTCGATGTCCTGCATATCATGCGTTGTCAGGATAACCGTGGTACGGTGCTCCGCATTCTGCTTTTTGATAAATTCACGTACTGCAAGCTTCGACACCGCATCCAGACCAATGGTCGGCTCGTCAAGAAATAAGAGCTTCGGATTATGTAACAACGACGCTGCTATCTCACAACGCATTCTCTGTCCGAGAGACAACTGACGCGTAGGCGTGCGAAGTATCTCCTGCAGTTGCAGAAGTTCTGTGAGTTCTTCCAATGTTCGTTTGTAATCAGGGGTTGCAATTGAATAGATTTCTTTTAGTAATTCAAAAGAATCAATGACCGGAATATCCCACCACAGCTGAGACCGCTGCCCGAACACTACACCAATCTGTCGCACGTGTTCTACACGTTCCTTCCACGGACTGCGTCCGTCGATGATGCAGCTACCCGAATCCGGGACCAATATTCCGCTTAGAATTTTAATCGTTGAACTTTTCCCGGCACCGTTCGGCCCGATGTATCCAACCATCTCGCCGTCGCCAATCTGAAAACTGACATCGGACAGTGCCTTAATTTCTTCTGTTTCTCTTCGAAACAGAGACTTGCAGGCTTCCTTGAACCCTGCATTTCTTTTTGCAATCTTATAAGACTTGCAGACATGTTCCATCGTAATCATTTCGCTCACCTCTCTGGTAGTTATACTTTCATATCTTGCCAAATTCGGTCCTGCTTTGCTGGATTTTGCCAGTCAAATACCGATGGTATTTACTTCCTGCCCCCAATAAGGGAATTCCCCCATAGGGGGAAAGGAGCTTCATTCTACTGCTTTTCTCATAGAATGTCAAGCTCCTTCTTTCCTCTTTACTGCTCAGCAATTTTCGCAGCCAATTCTTCCAGATACATCCACCGGTCCATCTTTTCTTCCAGTAGTTTTTCCGTGGCTTCTTTGTCCGCCATAAGCTGATTCAACTTAACAAAGTCGGTAGATGCAGCAGCGATTTCCTTTTCCAGTATTTCTATCTTTTCTTCCAGCGAGGCAATATCCCCTTCAATGCTTTCATACTCTTTCTGTTCCTGATAGGTAAACTTCAATTTCTGCGGACCACGCGTACGCTGTCCTTTCTGTTCCGGTTGCGCATCCGGTTTTGCAGCATTTCCGGTCTTCTTTGACTGCAACGGTTCTGCTTCTAACGCCTCTCTCTCCGCCGCTTTCTTCAAGGAATAATCGGTATAACCGCCTTCATATTGCTTCAGCTTCCCATCTCCTTCAAAAGCAAAAATACGTTTCATGGTTCTGTCCAGAAAATACCGGTCGTGCGACACGGTAACAACGATTCCCTCATAGCGGTCCAGATAATCTTCCAAGATGGTCAATGTGGCAATATCGAAGTCATTCGTCGGCTCGTCCAGCAGAATAAAATTGGGAGAATCAGCCAGTACACGGAGCAGATTCAGTCGCTTCTTTTCTCCGCCGGACAGTTTTCCGATTGGACTGTACTGCTTTTCCGGCGGGAACAAAAACCGTTCTAACATAGCAGATGCAGAGATACTTCCTTCTGTTGTCTGAATATATTCCGCAGTATCCTTCACATAATCAATCACCTTTTGCTTCGGATCCATATAGGATAAATCAACTTCCGTTTCCGCCTCCGCCTTTTCAGATGCAATTTCCTGTGCATAATACCCCATCTTAACTGTCTGACCGACAACAACCTGTCCGGAGTCCGGCAAAATCTTACCCGCAATCATTTTCATCAGCGTGGATTTTCCGCAACCGTTCGGTCCGACAAAGCCAACTCTGTCTCCTTTAACAAAATTATAGGAGAAATCCTTAATCAATGTCTTCTCCCCATACGCTTTGCAAAGATTATCCAGCTCTACTGTGGTCTTTCCAAGTCTGGTCGAGATAGAACTCAACTCCACCTGCGAATCCTGCACCGGAGCCTGACGATCACGCAGTTCCTCATAACGCTGGATATGTGCCTTCTGCTTAGTCGAGCGTGCTCTGGCGCCTCTCTGTATCCACTCCAGCTCAACGCGAAGGATGGACTGACGCTTTCTTTCACTTGCCAGTTCCATTTCCTGACGCTGGGTTTTCAGTTCCAGGTATCCCGAATAGTTGGTCTGGTAACTATAGATTTGA
>JAZNXH010000066.1:0-12748 GCA_045593785.1 Lachnospiraceae bacterium | reverse complement strand
TAAGCGGGCCGCAGAGGCATGTGCCATCATGAAAATCACACCGGAAGAACTGAAAAACTTTGGCTTGATTGATGGGATTATACCGGAAGGAAAGCGCTGCATTCGTGCGTTAGATACGATGTTAGAGTTTGAATTGAATCGTCTGTCAAAGCTAAGCGTTTCTTCATTGGTTACAAAAAGATACGAAAAATATCGTGCGATTGACGGAGTTTACAGACCGGGTAAGTAATAAAGCAGAAGATGGTATTGACGGGTAAGGCGACAGTACCAATAGAAATGAGGCAGATGTGAACGGGATAAGAATTGTCGGAACCGGACATGCGGTTCCGGATCGGATTGTAACGAATGATGACCTGAGCCGGATGGTGGAGACGAATGATGAATGGATTCGTACTCGTACCGGAATCAGAGAACGCAGAATATGTGAAGACGAAACAACCATCAGCCTGGCAGTGCAAGCGGCAGAAAATGCAATTCGGATGGCAGCAGAGACGATGCCGGAAGAAGAGATTAAGAATGAAATCGCAGTAATTCTGGTTGCAACTACAACACCGGAATATGCATTTCCGTCAGTAGCCTGCATGGTACAGAAAGCACTCAGACTATCGGATACGGTGATGTCATTTGATGTGAGTGCTGCATGCTCCGGTTTTTTGTATGGGCTTGATATTGCCAGAGGACTTTTAAACAACAGCCGAAAGCGGTTTGCGTTGGTAATCGGTAGTGAGCAATTGTCACGCATTGCAGATTATACGGACCGGGGTTCCTGCATTTTATTTGGTGATGGTGCGGGCGCGGTTTTGGTTGAGCAAAGCAATGGGTTATATGTACAACGAAACTGGTCACGCGGAGATGATGAAGCTTTGCGTTGTAAAGGCGTTGGAAATGATAATGCCAAGCTTTTTATGCAGGGAAATAAAGTTTTTAAGTTTGCAGTGACCGCGTTGCAGCAAGGTGTAGAACAGGTGTTGGAAGATGCGGGACTTACCATGGAAGAAGTCGACTATGTCATCTGCCATCAGGCGAACTTAAGAATCATCGAGCATGTACAGAAAAAATATCCGTTACATGCCGGAAAATTCTTTGTTAACATTGAAAAATACGGAAACACGTCTGCTGCGAGCATCCCAATTGCAATCGATGAGATGCGTCGCAGCGGAATCCTCCCGAGCGGCAGCAGGGTAATCAGCATCGGATTTGGTGCAGGATTTACTTGGAGTGCAGTTTTGTTTGAAGTATAGAGAAGTTTATTTCAATAGAGTTTTGAAATGGAGATAATTATGAAACTAAATGAAATATTAAATATCCGTTATCCCTTTATCCAGGGCGGTATGGCCAATATTGCAACCGGTGAATTTGCGGCAGCAGTCAGCAATGCCGGCGGGCTCGGACTCATCGGAGCCGGTGGCATGACAGCCGAACAGTTAAGAGAGAATATTCGTAAGTGTAAGACACTGACAGATAAACCTTTTGGTGTGAATTTAATGCTGATGAATCCGCAGGTGGATGAAATGGCACAGATTATCGCAGAGGAAGGGGTAAAGATTGTAACAACGGGAGCCGGTAATCCGCGTCAGTACATGCAGATGTGGAAAGAACACGGAATTCTTGTGATGCCGGTTGTGGCAAGCGTCTTATTGGCACAGAAGATGGAAGAAGCCGGTGCAGATCTGGTAATAGCAGAAGGAACGGAAAGTGGCGGTCATGTTGGTGAGATGACTACGATGACATTGGTGCCGCAGGTAGTGGATGCAGTATCGATTCCGGTTGTAGCGGCAGGTGGTATCGCAGACGGAAGACAGCTTGCTGCAGCGTATGCACTTGGTGCAGTTGGGGTACAACTAGGAACCTGTTTGCTTACCAGTGAGGAATGTCCGATACATCCTGCATACAAAGAAGCCGTGATTAAGGCGAAAGACAACGGAACGATTGTTACCGGCCGGATTGCCGGAACACCGGTACGTATTTTGAAAAATGCGATGGCGCGTGCATATGTAAAGAGGGAAAAAGAAGGCGCAGACAAGATGGAACTGGAACAGTTTACGCTTGGTTCCCTTCGCAGGGCTGTGTTTGAGGGAGATACAGCAAACGGCTCCCTGATGGCAGGACAGGTGTCCGGGCAATTAAAGGAGATTAAGCCGATTGCACAGATTTTTGAAGACATGGAGAAGGGATACCGGGAAGTTATTTCTGCTCTATAGCAATCAAGGGGATGGATGAGATATAGATAGGAGGAGAGTTCGGTAAAATGAAAACCGTATTTTTATATGCCGGTCAGGGGAGCCAAAAGGCCGGTATGGGGAAGGATTTGTATGAGGAGTTTGAAATATATCGTAATGTGATTGACGGTTTGAATACGGATACGAATCTTCAGTATTACATGCATGAAGCAAAGCTGGAGGAGCTGTCGCAAACAGAGATTACACAGCCCTGTATGGCTGCGTTTGCAGCAGGAGTAACAGCAGTGCTGAGAGCGCACGGTATTATGCCGGATGCCGCTTGCGGATTGAGCCTCGGGGAATACGGTGCGTTACATGTTGCCGGGGTCTTGGATGCAAAAGGATATGTGAAGTTATGTGAATTCCGCGGACAGAAGATGGCAGAGGCAGCAAAAGGGAAGTCTTGTGCTATGAGTGCAGTTTTAGGACAGGAGGCAGAAGTTGTAGAGGAAGCGTGCCGTGCATCAAAAGAATCCGGCTATGTTACAGTGGCCAATTATAACTGTCCGGGACAGTATGTCATCTGTGGAGAAGAAGCAGCCGTAGCGCAGGCAGAAACATATCTAAAAGAGCAGGGAGCCAAACGCTGTGTGCGTCTGAATGTCAGTGGTCCTTTCCATACTAAGTTTATGAAGCCTGCCGGAGATGCCCTGCAGGAATATTTTTCCCGGATGGTATGGAATCAGCCACAGATCCCGATTGTACTGAACGTGACCGGAAGTTATTGGACAGAGGAAGAAAATCTGAAAGACCGTATGGTGCAGCAGGTACAGAACAGTGTGCAGTTTGAAGCAAGCCTGCGATTGTTGTTACAGGATGGTGCAACCGAATTTATTGAAATCGGACCGGGAAATACTTTGTCGGGCTTCTTGAAGAAGACAGCGAAGGAATTGGGAAAAGAAGTCACGCTATATAATATAGAGAGTAGTGAGAGCCTGCATGCATTTCTTCGTCAGAAGAAGGATGAAAAGCAAGCAGTGCTGATATGAGACGGAAAGGCATGGAAAAGAAAATGTCAGAGAGAAAAACAGCAATTGTAACCGGTGGAAGCCGTGGAATCGGACGCGCTGTTTGTGTGCGTCTGGCAAAAGACGGATTCGATATTGTATTGAATTATCAGGCATCGGATGCACAGGCAAAAGAAACTGCAGCGGAATGCGAGCAGTATGGTGTTCGTGTACTGATGGTAAAAGCAGATATTGCAAAAGCGGAAGACTGTGAACGCCTGGTACAGGAGGCTGCGGAATTTGGAGACGGTAAAGTGGCAGTATTGGTGAATAATGCCGGAATTACCCGGGATAATCTGTTGGCACGAATGACAAACGAAGAACTGGATGCGGTGATTGATGTGAATCTGAAGGGTAGTTTTTATATGATGCGTGCGGTATCCAGATTGATGCTAAAGGCGCGCTACGGACGTATCATCAATATGAGCAGTATTGCCGGTGTGATGGGAAATGCCGGACAGATGAACTATGCAGCAAGTAAGGCGGCAGTGATTGGTATGACCAAATCGCTGGCGCGAGAACTTGCATCCAGAAAAATAACAGTAAATGCAGTTGCTCCCGGCATGATTGAGACGGCTATGACCGATGCAATCCCGGAGGCGGCGAAAGGAAAACTCTTAGAGGGAATTCCTTTTCGTGAGATGGGGCAGCCGGAAGACGTGGCAAACCTGGTAGCATTTTTGGCAAGTGATGAGAGCAAATACATTACCGGGCAGGTTATCTGTGTCGATGGCGGCATGGCTATGTAAAAAAGTTTGCAGGTGCTGGAAAGGGATATAGGGATGGAAAAAAGACGTGTTGTGATCACCGGCATGGGTACGATTAACCCGCTTGGACATAATCTGAAGGATACCTGGGAGGCAGTAAAACAAGGAAAATGCGGGATTGCTCCGATTACTTTGTTTGACACCTCGGAACGTAAGGTAAGTCTTGCAGGAGAAGTGAAGAATTTCAATCCGGAGGATTATCTGGACAAGAGAGAAGTAAGAAAGATGGACCGTTTTACACAGTTTGCACTGGTTGCAGCAAAGGAAGCATTTGCGGATGCGGCTTTTGATATGGAAGCAGTGGACCGTAATCGGTTTGGTGTTATTGTATCGAGTGGTGTCGGAGGAATGCAGACATTTCAGGATGAGTGCCTGAAGGGGGAAGAGAAGGGATATGATCGTGTCAGTCCGCATTTTATTCCGATGATGATAGCAAATCTGGCAGCCGGAAGAATTGCGATTGAGTATGGATTACACGGTATGTGTAATTGTGTGGTAACGGCATGTGCAGGGGCGACGAATGCCATTGGAGATGCGTTCCACTATATCCGTGATGGTTATGCGGATGCGATGGTGACCGGCGGAGCGGAAGCGAGTATTACACCGCTTGGGCTTGGCGGATTCACAACCTTACAGGCATTGAACCGGACAACCGATCCGATGCGGGCGTCGATTCCCTTTGACAAGGAACGTGCCGGATTTGTGATGGGTGAGGGGGCCGGAATCTTGATTCTGGAAGAATATGAACACGCAATCGCTCGTGGTGCAAAGATCTATTGTGAGATTGTTGGTTACGGTGCAAATTGTGACGCGTATCATGTGACCGCCCCGCTCGAAGACGGAAGTGTGGCAGCAGAGTGTCTGAAGCTTGCACTAAAGGATGGTGATGTAGCAGCAGAAGCAGTAAATTATATCAACGCGCACGGAACTTCGACTCATCTGAACGATAAAGGGGAGACGAAAGCAATCCGTACGGCGTTTGGTGTACATGCGGATCGGTTAATGGTGAGTTCTACGAAGTCTATGACAGGGCATTTACTGGGAGCAAGCGGCGCGCTGGAGGGTATCATCACTGCAATGAGTGTCTGCGAAGATTTTGTTCCCGCTACGATTAACTATCGTGAACCGGATCCGGAATGCGACCTTGATATTGTTCCGAATACCGGTCGTAATGTTGCAGTGAATTATGCAATGTCAAATTCGCTCGGATTTGGCGGACACAATGCAACGATTCTGTTGAAGAAAACCGATATCAGGTAGGGAACTGTTTGTAACGGAAAGATAGATTGTAAAAAGCATAAGGAATAATAAGGAAGAAAAACAATGGAATTAAACTCAAATGAAATTCAACAAATTATCCCGCATCGATATCCATTCTTATTAGTTGACCGGATTCTTGAATGCGAACCCGGAGTATCGGCAAAAGGAATGAAATGTGTTTCGGCAAATGAGATGCATTTTATGGGACATTTTCCGGAAAAGCATGTGATGCCGGGGGTGCTGATCTTAGAGGCTTTGGCACAGACCGGAGCGGTAGCATTACTCACAAAGGAGGAATACAAGGGGAAAATTGCGCTTTTTGGCGGGGTGAAGAATGCACGTTTCAAGAAGCAGGTGATTCCCGGAGACGTATTGGAACTGAACTGTGAAATCGTTACCTTGCGCGGACCGCTTGGTATCGGAAAGGCAGTGGCTACCGTTGATGGAAAAGTTGCAGTAACTGCAGAACTAACATTTGCAATCGATATGAGTAAATGATAAGATAAGAAGAGAAATAAATAGGAAAGCGTAGTGGTGTGGGTTATGTTGCAAGTGTTATTCAATGATGTTTATACGAAATTTAAACTGCATTTTTATCAAAAGATGTTCGAACGGTTGCAGGAGCGGGAGACTTCTCTGACAACAGTAGAGACGTTCTGTATGGAAATTATCTATGCGCTGAAGAATCCAACGATTAATGAATTTGCACGTCTTGCGAATCTCTCGGGACCGAATGCTGCTTATAAAGTCAGCAGCCTGATGAAGAAGGGGTATATCCGTAAGATACAGTCTCTGGAAGACAAACGCGAATATCATCTGGAAGTAACGGAGAAGTATATCGATTACTATAACATCAGTTATCAGTATGTAGGAACGGTAGTTGACCGCATGAAGAACCGTTTTTCCGAGGAAGAACTGGATGTGATTGAACGTGTTTTGACGGTGATGAAAGATGAGTTAATGACGGAAGTAAAATACTAGTTATATTGAATAAAAACAGGTACTATATCCGGAATCGGATTACAGTACCTGTTTTTTTGTTGCCTGAGAACGACTCAATGGATGAAAACGATGTTCACGACACAAAAAATAGAGTTCGCGCAGAAGTTCTTGCGTAAATAAGTTATTTGGAGTAAGGTGATACTAACAAAAACGGTGACGGATGAAGCTTGCATCGGGAAAGGAGAAACATATGGAAGCAATTAGCTGGATTATTCTTTTTGTTGTTCTTTTGGTAGTAGAGATTGTGACGCTTGGACTTACAACAATCTGGTTTGCCGGAGGTGCTTTGGCAGGATTCATTGCAGCAAATCTTGACGCACCGCTTTGGCTTCAGATAGTGTTATTCCTTGTAATATCACTTTTGTTATTGTTTGTTACCAGACCGATTGCAGTAAAGTACCTGAATCAGAAAAGGGTAAAAACAAATTATGAGGGCATCATCGGGAAGGTGGTTAAAGTTACGGAAAAAATTGATAACTTTAATGCTACCGGAACCGCTATCTGCAATGGACAGGAATGGACGGCAAGAGCAGAAGATGACACGGCAGTATTTGAACCGGGAACCTTGGTAAAGGTTGTGAGTGTATCCGGAGTGAAATTGATTGTAGCAGAATATAAGGAAGATTAACGTGAAAGCAATGTGATAAAATCGCATTGCAATAAAATTGCAACGCAATTAATTTGCGTAGAAAGAGGTGGATTTATGGAATATGTATTAATTGGTATCCTTGTAGTACTTGCATTGATTATTATCGCTTCTTGTGTGAAGGTTGTGCCGCAGGCAAATGCTTATGTTGTTGAGCGTCTTGGTGGTTATCAGGCGACTTGGGGGGTTGGTATTCACTTTAAGTTACCGATAATCGACCGTGTAGCAAAGAGAGTGCTTTTGAAGGAGCAGGTAGTTGACTTTGCACCGCAGCCGGTTATCACAAAGGATAACGTTACGATGCGTATTGATACCGTAGTGTTCTATCAGATTACAGATCCGAAGTTGTTTGCATATGGCGTTGAGAGTCCGATTATGGCAATTGAAAACCTGACCGCAACTACACTTCGTAATATCATAGGTGATCTGGAACTTGACCAGACACTTACTTCCAGAGAGACCATTAACACTAAGATGAGAGCATCTCTTGATGTGGCAACCGATCCGTGGGGCATCAAGGTAAACCGTGTTGAGTTAAAGAACATTATTCCTCCGGCAGCAATTCAGGATGCAATGGAGAAGCAGATGAAGGCTGAGCGTGAACGTCGTGAAGCAATTCTTCGTGCAGAAGGTGAGAAGAAATCTACGATTCTTGTAGCAGAAGGTCAGAAGGAATCCGCAATCCTCGAAGCAGAGGCAGAAAAAGAAGCAGCAATCCTTCGTGCAGAAGCAAAGAAGGAAGCTATGATTCGTGAAGCAGAAGGTCAGGCAGAAGCAATTCTTCGGGTACAGAAGGCGAATGCAGACGGTATCCGTTTCCTGAACGAATCTGCACCGACCGCACAGGTATTGCAGTTGAAGAGCTATGAAGCCTTCACAAAGGCTGCTGACGGTAAGGCAACCAAGATTATCGTTCCGTCCGAGATTCAGAATCTTGCAGGGCTTGTAACGAGTGTAAAAGAAGTTGCATCGGAAGCAAAAGCTGAATAATATGAAACAAGCAGGGACTGCCGCAGGGCAGTCCTTTTTTATTTTAATGCTCTACTACGGTAAAATATTATCTTGTATAGAATGGGATAATATATTATAATGCATTTGACATATTTTGCGTCATTAGGCTATAGAATGGCGATAGTGATGAAGGGGAAGTGAAACGATGACAGTTTTGGTTCTGGAGGATAATAAGGAGAGCAGACGTGCGCTTGGTGAGCTGTTACATAAGATTTCGGACGAAATCGAGGTGGAACTGACGGCAACGAAGGAGGAGGCGCTGGAGGTTCTGGAGCGAAGCGATGATATTGATTTGTTTTTACTGGATATTAATCTGAATATCCGTGATGACAACAATATGGCAGGACTTGAGTTCGCCAAGGAGATTCGGGAACGTCAGAATTATGCGTTTACACCGGTGGTGTTTATTACTTCATTTGCAGATTTTGAGATGACGTCATACCGTGAAGCTCAGTGTTATTCGTATCTGACGAAACCGTTTTCCAAGAGTGAAGTGGAGAAGATTGTCCGTAAGGTGATGAACAATCAGGAAGAAAAAGAAGAACGTTATATGACCGTCAAGAAAGACGGTGTTAATTTTCGAATTAAAGTTAGTGATATTGTGGCAGTGCAGGCGATTGTACGAGGCGTGAATCTTGTTTTGCGTAAAGAAAGTATGGATGTAAAGTATCTGACGATACGGCAGGTATTGGAGGAACTGGAGGGGGCGCCGGAGTTTATCCAGTGTCACCGTAATGCCATTATCAATCTGAATTATGTGGAGAATGTGGATTTTGTGAACCGTATGATTCAGATGAAGAATATGGATGATATTGTTGAAATTGGTGTTACATATAAGGCAGAATTGAAGGAGCGGATGAGTTAAATGCACTGGGAATGGATGTTCCGAGATAAGAAAATCTATAAAATTTTGATGATTATCAGTTTTATTGTTATTCCGGGGTTTCTTTATTGCTGGTTAGGACTTGAATTACTGACATCCGATCAGGCGGTAATAGGAATTGTGATTGCCGGCGCGGTTGTGCTGGTTATGACAATTGCAGCCAGACTATATGAGATATATCAGAAGCAGGAAAGTGAAATTCAGATGTATCAGATGTATACAAGACCGTTGGAGGAGCTGATCCGTGAGATCCGTGCAAGGCAACATGAGTTCCGCAATCATCTGAATGCGATTCTTAATATGCATCTTACAGTGGATAATTACGATGAACTTGTCCGGACGCAGGCGGATTATATCCTGAGTGTTGCGGATGATAAGAGAAACGGATATTTGCCGTTACTTCGAATCAGTGACAAGATTCTGGCAGGTTTTTTGTATACGAAGATTGTATCGGCGACAAAAGATGTGGATTTTGCGATTGAGATTGGTGTCAATCACATTGTGTCGAATGCGATGGAAAAAGATATTATCGAAGTATTGGGTACTCTGATTGATAATGCCCTGGATGCTTCAGATGAAGAGAATCGTAAGATTAAGATGTACCTGTCTTCGTATGGTTCTGATACGAAGGATACGGTAGATGACCGGTTGATTTTTGAAATCATGAATGAACATCCGCCAATACCGATGAGTGAATTGACCCGTTTCTTTGAGCGTGGATATTCGACAAAATCGTCGAAGGGAAATCGTGGATATGGCTTATATAATGCGCGCAGAATTGTAAAAGAATACGATGGTGAAATCACCTTAGAAAACAGAACACTGGAAGGTCGCAACTATGTTTGCTTCCATATCGAGTTATAAGTGAAAGTGCACAAAAAATGGTGCACTTTTTCTATTTGTCAACAAGCGTAAAAAACTTGAGAAATATGTAAAATAATGGTAGAATACAAATAGGGACAGGAATAGGACGGATATGCGAAAGGAATCGAATGAAAGAAAAAAACGAAGCATATGAGCAGTTCGTCAATGAGGTTACTGAGGCAGTCCGAAAGGCTGCAGGATCGGAGTATTCCGTGGTATCACGGCAGGAGAGAAAGAATAATTCAGTTCTTCTGGATGGTATTATGCTCCAACAGGGGAACGAACGGGTCGCACCGAATATTTATCTGAATCATTATTTTTCGAGATACTGTTCGGGGGAGAGTGTGGAACAGATTGCGGAGCAGATATTATCGCTCTGTGCAGAAAAACGCATAGAGATGACAAAACTGACAGAAAAACTGGATTTTTCGAAAGAGTATATCCGGAATCATCTGTACTACCGTTTGGTTAGCAGAGAACGAAATTCGGACCTGTTGCAGGAGATTCCCCACGGGGTGTATCTGAATCTGGCAGTTGTGTATTATTGGGTTGTTTATGAGGATGGAGAGCAATTGGGGAGTATTATGATGACGCTGGGACAGATGGAGCGTTTGGGATTGACGGAAGACGAATTGATGCAGCTTGCGAAAGAGAATACACCAAAGCTGTTTCCGCTGACAACGAAACGGATTGAAGAGGTGGTAGGCGAACTGATCCAGCGACAGATGGATTTTCCGGTATGGGTATTAAGCAATGAGAAAGGCATAAACGGAGCTGCCTGTCTCTTGTATCCGGGAGTACTGGAACAACTGGAAGAGAAGATGCAGGGAAGTTTTTATGTACTTCCGAGCAGTATTCATGAGTTAATTGTGATACCGGGGAATGCCGGTCTGGCGGAGCGCCTTTGTGAGATGGTATATTGTATTAACCGTACACAAGTGCCGGAAGAAGATATTTTAAGCGATGCAATTTATTACTATGATGCAGAAGAAAAAGATTTCCATGTGGTCTGTGAGAATTCAGATGAAAAAAAGGGTGCCTAGTTGGCACCCTCAGAATCTAAGCGGTTATATAATTGACTAAGTTCCGGATCGGAGGCAATCGCATTCTCAAAACGCTCGGTTTCACGGCTATACATCTGTTGTACGTCGTCATGCGTGAACAATTCATCGCAATATGCCGTTACTTCATCTGAGAGAGTTGCAGCAGTATTAATCAGCAGTTTGCCGGTTCCGTCTTCTGCATATACAAGAGTAAGTCGGTCAAGAGAAGGAACCGGTGTATCAATGGTAACAATCTTTGAATCATAACTTACATAAACAACATAAGCAATCTCATCAATGCCGTTCTTGGTATAACAGGTAAAATTATCAAATTCTGTAATCAGACCATATTGAATCTGTAAATAATCAATATCGATTGTGGAAGCATCAGACACCAGTGTCTCGAAGCTTTCCGCTTCGCCGGAGAGTTTGGCGTCATAGTAGGCTTCAACTAACTCATTGACTTCTGCATAAGCATTTACCTGCAGAGGGTTCGGGACAGGAGTCGGAGTCGAAGTAGGAGTAGGGGTTGCCGGAGCGGTAGGCTGTGTTGCGTCTGAATCTTCTGTAGAAGGAGTTGTTCCTGTATCAGAAGTGCCGCTGCCGTCCGGTGTGCTATCATTGCTTGACGGAGTTTTATCCTGACCACTATTGGCGGAATTGGGAGGAGTGTGCTCTGATTGAAGAATATTCGTGTCAGAGGAGTTATCGGCACGGACATAGGATGGGGTCCAAGCTGAAAACGCAAGCATACAGATGCCTGTAATGCCAATAGACAAATAAAGCGCCAACAAATGGTTTTTTATATGGAAACGTTGTTTTTTTGCATTTGCCATCCGATTCACTCCTTTCTCCACATCAACTATAAATTTTAGCAGATAATTTCTTGAAAAGCAAGAGACAAACAAATGAAAAAATCTACTTCTCAAGCACAACAAACTATGATATACTGTCTGAAGAATACGATAAATGTTGTCCGAAAGCGGGTGCATTTATTAGGAAGTAAAGTGAGAGAAGGTTGCTTATGTATATTATCAAGCTTGATTTAGAAGGCATGGGTACATTGTACTTTACAGGAAAGAAAAAGATGATTCAGGGGGAAGAACAACCCGGTTTGGCGGCAGATTTGTCAGAAGCACTTGTTTTAGAGAGTGAAGAGGATGCTTCGGATATCTGCAGAAAGCTGATTGAGCTGTATGACATGGATTTCTACTATTCGTTTATTAAGTAGTCGACAGCAGCGATATACAGAAAGAAAAAAGCTATATGTCCGTGGAGCTGCCGGGATACCGACATTCACGAGAATATAGCTTTTTTATATAGTGCATCTGATAGGATTCGAACCTACGACCTTCGGCTTCGGAAGCCGCTGCGATATCCACTTCGCTACAGATGCAGATGGATGAAATGCAATGCAAAATAACTGCTGCAACGCAGCTATTATATCATATTGCGAGGGATTGTAAACATCTAATTTTTTATTTGTGTCAGAAAGGCATAGAACAGAATGGCCAAAAGAAACAAAGAGATATTACATACAGAAGAAAAAGAAGAGTTGCGGCTGAATAAGATGCTGAGTGATATGGGTATCTGCTCCAGACGACAGGCGGACGAGCTGATTGCCGCCGGCAAAGTGACGGTGGATGGACAGCTTGCCGTGACCGGTATGAAGGTGACACGTGACAGCAAGATTGTCGTTGCAGGGAAAGAGGCAAAGCAGGACCGCAGTCTGGTACTGATTGCACTCAATAAGCCGAGAGGAATTGTCTGTACGACCGATCAAAGAGAGCCCGATAATGTCATTGATTTTTTGCATTATCCCAAACGGGTATTTCCAATCGGACGTCTGGATAAGGATTCTGAAGGACTTTTGCTTCTGACAAACGACGGAGATATTGTGAATAAGATTTTGCGTGCAGGGAATCATCACGAGAAAGAATATATCGTGACGGTGAACCAGCCGCTAACGCCGGCGTTCCTGAAGGGGATGACGGCCGGCGTACCAAGTCGGAGGCCAAGCGGTCTTAGGAAGACAAGTTGCCCCCC
>JAZNXH010000065.1:0-21772 GCA_045593785.1 Lachnospiraceae bacterium | reverse complement strand
TTGATTACACCGTGAGAAATCCCTTAAGCAATAAAGTAATGGAACTTCAGCCTTCGGGCATTCGTAAGTTTTTTGATATTGTCAGCGAGATGAAGGACGCTATCTCCCTAGGCGTAGGTGAGCCGGACTTTGATACTCCCTGGCATATTCGTGAGGAGGGTATTTATTCCCTCGAAAAAGGTAAGACCGTATATACTTCAAATAGTGGTCTCAAAGAGTTAAGAGAAGAGATATGCAGATATCTTGACCGTCGTTTTGGTCTGCAGTATGACCCATACCATGAGACGATTGTGACGGTTGGCGGTAGTGAAGCAATCGATATTGCATTCCGCTCCATGCTGGATGATGGTGACGAGGTACTGATTCCGCAGCCTTGTTATGTATCTTATCTTCCTTGTGCGAAGCTCGCAGGCGGTGAGCCGGTGGTGATTAACTTAAAGGAAGAAAACGAATTCCGCCTGACACCGGAAGAATTGCTTGATGCAATTACCGAGAAGACAAAAGTACTGATTCTGGCATTCCCGAGCAACCCGACCGGAGCGATTATGAACCGTGCTGAGCTCGAGGCAATCGCCAAGATTGTTATTGAGAAAGATATCTTTGTAATTTCTGATGAGATTTATTCGGAGCTTTCCTATGCAGAGGAGCATGTGTCCATCGCTTCCATTCCGGGAATGCGCGAACGAACCGTCGTAATCAATGGTTTCTCCAAGTCGTACGCGATGACCGGCTGGCGTCTTGGTTATGCATGCGGTCCGAAGGAAATCATCGAACAGATGACAAAAGTGCATCAGTTTGCCATCATGTGTGCGCCGACTACAAGTCAGTTTGCGGCAGTAGAAGCGTTGAAGAACGGTGATCCGGATGTGGCAGAGATGAGAGAGGCCTACAACAACCGCAGACGTTTGGTGGTAAGTTCGTTACGCGAGATGGGCCTGAGCTGTTTTGAACCGCTCGGAGCATTTTATGTATTCCCTTGCATCAAAGGGTTTGGATTGACTTCAGATGAATTTGCAACTCGTTTGCTGATGGAAGAAAAACTCGCGGTGGTACCGGGAACAGCGTTCGGAGAATGTGGCGAAGGGTTTATCCGTATTTCGTATGCATACTCGATTGAACAGTTAAAAACAGCATTGGAACGTCTGAAAAACTTCGTAGAAAGGCTGAAAAACAACATGTAAATTTGCTTGCCATGTCAGTTTTTCTGTGATACAATCCCAATATCACCCTGCGTCCGGCCAAGAATACGGATGCAGTTTGGAGGAAGTATGGCAGTTTCGATAAGCGTAGATTACATAAATCCCTTTTTAGTTGCATCGACCAGCGTGTTGAGAGACATGTGTGCAATAGAGGTAAAGTTAGGAAAGCCTTATCGGAAGGAAACAGCGTTTACGTCCGACCAGTTCCTGATTATAGTAGGAATTACCGGAGCGATGAGCGGACAGGTTATCTTTTGTTTCCCGAATGAAGTGGCTCTTGATATTGCATCCAAGATGTGTATGATGCCGATGGACGAGTTAAACGATCTGGCAAAGAGTGCAGTCGGAGAATTATGCAATATGATTCTTGGCAATACGGCAACCGTAATTTCTACCAAAGGAATTGCGATTGACATTACTCCGCCTACGATGTGCACGGGCAATGTTCAGTTCAACAGTGATCATGTGGTGAATATGTGCATTCCCTTAAATTATGAAGGCAATAAAACGATCGAAATCAATGTAGCAATAAAAGGTGATTGAGTCCAATCACCTTTTTGCTTTTATTTGCGAGGAAGTAAGTATGAATATTGTATTATTTGAGCCGGAGATACCGGCCAATACCGGAAATATCGGAAGAACCTGCGTTGCAACCGGCACCAAGCTTCATTTGATTAAGCCGCTTGGGTTTTCCATTGATGAAAAGGCAGTTAGAAGAGCGGGACTCGATTACTGGCAGTATCTTGATTTGGAAGTGTACGAGAATTATGAGGATTTTTGTGCGAAGAATCCGGGAGCAAAGGTTTATTATGCAACGACAAAGGGGAAAAATGTTTATACGGATGTAATGTATGAACCGGATTGTTTTCTGATGTTTGGTAAGGAAAGCGCCGGTATACCGGAGGAAATACTGGTGCAGCATCCGAATGAAGCAGTACGAATTCCGATGATAGGGGATATCCGTTCGTTGAATCTTGGAAATTCGGTTGCTGTATTGCTCTATGAGGCACTGCGCCAGAATAATTTTGCACAGATGCAGCTACAGGGCGAATTGCATCGGCTAAGCTGGTAAAACTGAATCAAAGATGGGAAGGAATTATGAACGAAAAAGCAATCAAAGTTTTGGAATACAACAAGATTATCGAGCGGCTGGCAGAGCTTGCCGGTTCGACACTTGGCGCGCAGAAATGCCGTGAGACGATGCCGCTGACAGAACTGTCAGAGATTGAGCAACGTCAGAAGGAGACAACTGACGCGTTGGCGCGTCTCCTACAGAAAGGCTCTGCATCCTTTTCCGGAATTCCTGATGTAAGGGCGTCGATTAAGCGTCTGGAGGTGGATGCTACCCTTGGAGCCGGAGAACTGTTAAAACTGAGTTCGTTGTTGACGGCAGCATTGCGCCTGAAGAATTATGGCAACAAAGAAAAGGAAAAGTCCGTTAGTCATCAGCCGGAGTGGAAACAGGAACTGGAACGACAGAAGGCAAAGCAACAGGTTGAAGATTCAGAAGCAGTGGAGGAAGCAGAGGACAGCGACAGCCTGACCGAATTGTTCAGTGGTCTGGAACCATTATCCCCGCTGAATAACGAGATTAAACGTTGTATCCTGTCGGAGGAAGAGATTGCAGACGATGCTTCGCCGGGACTGAAGAGTGTACGCCGTGCGATTAAGAATGTAAACGATAAGATCAGAGAACAACTGGGTTCGCTGATTAATTCACAGTCGACACGCGGCATGATGCAGGATGCATTAATTACGATGCGCAACGGACGGTATTGCGTACCGATTAAGAGCGAATATAAGAGTCAGTTCCAAGGTATGGTACATGACCAGTCTTCCAGTGGCTCCACGGTGTTTATTGAACCGATGGCAATTGTGAAGCTGAATAATGAGTTGCGTGAACTTGCAATCCGGGAACAGGAAGAGATTGAGAAGGTATTAGAAGAACTGAGCCGTCAGGCAGCGGTAGAGGCAGAAAAACTCATGGTAAACCAGAGAATTTTGACGGAACTTGATTATATCTTCGCCCGTGCTGCTTTATCGAAGTCGATGCGGGGCAGTGAACCGCGCTTTAACGACCGTCGTTGTATCAATATCAAAAAGGGCCGCCATCCGTTGATTGATAAGAATAAGGTGGTGCCGATTGATATCCGCATCGGTGAGAATTTTAATCTGCTTGTAATTACCGGACCGAATACGGGTGGTAAGACCGTTTCCTTAAAGACCCTCGGATTGTTCACGATGATGGGGCAGGCAGGACTTCATATACCGGCAGCGGAAGGTTCCCGTCTGGGCGTATTCAAAGAAGTATTTGCTGACATCGGTGATGAGCAGAGCATTGAGCAGAGCCTGTCTACTTTCTCGTCTCATATGACGAATACAGTATCAATTCTGGAACAGGCGACCTATGAGTCTCTTGTGCTTTTCGACGAGCTTGGAGCAGGTACGGACCCAACAGAGGGTGCAGCGTTGGCAATGGCAATTCTGACCCGTCTGCATAAACGCGGCGTACGTACTGCTGCTACCACGCATTACAGTGAGTTGAAGATATTTGCGCTTTCGACGAAGGGTGTGTCCAATGCCTGCTGTGAATTTGACGTGGAAACATTGCAACCAACCTATCGTCTGCTCATTGGCATTCCGGGTAAGAGTAATGCTTTTGCCATCTCACAGAAGCTTGGCCTTTCACAGCATATCATAGAGGATGCGAAAAAACTCATCGGCTCACAGGAACAGAGTTTTGAAGATGTCATTAGCGGACTGGAGACCGACCGTATCCGTATTGAGAAGGAAAAAGAAGAAATTCTTGCCTATAAGGAAGAAATTGAGCAATTGAAAAACAAGCTTGCAGCAAAGCAGGAAAAGCTGGACGCGGCAAAGGAGCGTGTGCTTGCCGAAGCCAATGAAAAGGCAAGAGAAATCCTCCAGGAAGCGAAAGATTATGCGGATGAGACCATCCGTAAGATTAACAAGTACAGTGTGAACGGCGCCGGACGTGAACTGGAAGCAGAGCGTTCTGCACTGAGAGAGCGAATTGGTGACCGCAGCAACGCACTGCAGGTAAAACAAAAGAAGAAAAGGCAAGGGAATCCGTCGCCGGAGGACATCAAGCCTGGTGATACCGTTATGGTACTGAGCCTGAACACAAAAGCTGTGGTAAGTACGGCACCGAATGCCAAAGGCGATTTGTTTGTACAGATGGGACCGCTTCGTTCGCTGGTGAACATCAAAGATATTGAAGTGGCAGAGGCGGATGAACAGCCGGTAGAGAAGAAGCGTACTGCCGCAGGGTCTATCAAGATGAGCAAATCGATGTATGTCAGTCCGGAACTGAATCTGATCGGAAAACGTGTGGATGAAGCTTTGCCGGAACTGGATAAGTATCTGGATGATTGTTATCTTGCACATCTTGAGAAGGTGACAATTATTCACGGACGCGGAACCGGCGCATTAAAAGATGCGGTACACAGTCATCTGAGACGTACCAAGTATGTGAAGAGTTTCCGCGTGGGTGAGTTCGGTGAAGGCGATCATGGTGTAACAATTGTTGAATTCAAAGAGAAATAGGAGAAGAGAATGGCTGAAAAATATAAAATCATGATTGTGGATGATGATAACAACATCGCAGAACTGATTTCACTTTACCTGACCAAGGAGTGTTACGACACCTTGATTGTCGGCGATGGAGAAGAGGCGTTGAAGCAGTTTGCAGTGTATGCTCCGAATCTGATTCTATTGGACCTTATGCTTCCCGGGATTGACGGATATGGGGTTTGTAAGGAAATCCGTAAGACATCTCAAGTGCCGATTATCATGTTATCCGCCAAGGGTGAAGTGTTTGACAAGGTTCTGGGACTGGAATTGGGAGCAGATGACTATATGGTGAAGCCGTTTGATTCCAAAGAACTGGTAGCAAGAGTAAAAGCGGTACTCAGGAGACAGCCGCCGACAGCTCCGGTAGAAGAGATTACGGGCGAATATGTTGCCTACGAAGATCTGCTGATTAACCTGACCAATTATTCTGTTATGTACTGCGGACAGCAGGTGGAGATGCCTCCGAAGGAGTTGGAACTGCTGTACTATCTGGCAAAACATCCGAATCAGGTGTTTACCAGAGAACAGTTGTTAGACAATGTCTGGGGATATGAGTATATTGGAGATTCCAGAACGGTGGATGTACATATCAAGCGCCTTCGTGAGAAAATCAAAGACCGTGCAAACTGGAGTTTGTATACGGTATGGGGAATCGGATATAAATTTGAAGTGCGCAAATAAGATAGTCTCAGAATGGGGATATTATGATTCGACGGATTACGGCAAAAATAATTACAGTATACCTGCTGATTATTGTCAGTATTTTTATTTTACTCAATCTTATCGGAAGCAGTGGATTGGAAAGAAGGCTGATACAGCAGAAAAAGACGCTGTTGACGCAGGAAGCGCAGATGATTGCAGGAGAATATGGTGAAGACTATATTAATGCTGCGATTACGCTGCAGGACTTAAAACGGCAACTGATGGTAACAGACCGTTTTATGAATGTACGTATCCTGCTGACGAATACGGCAGGTGTGGTTTTTGTGGATACCCGGTCGGAACAGCGATTTGCTTTAGGGGATCATGTGGAGAATTTCCCACAAGGAAAGTATTACGAGAACTTTGAAGACAGTGATTTTTCTGATGAGCCGCTGCTTGTTGTATGGGAACCGATTACATATGATGACATCATCCGCGGTTATGTCTGTTTGGCAGTATCAATGGATGCAATACAGGGAGACATGCTGGTATACATGAATTGGATTAATATCATGTATCTGGTGTTTGTCGTGGTACTGCTGCTGTTTTTTGTATTGCTGTTTTTCGGCACCGCATATCCGATGTACCATCTGAAAAAAGCGGCGCTGGCATATGCAAAAAATGATTATGCATTTGAATTGTATCCGCGTTTGCATGGCGAGTACAGAGAGGTAGGTGCAGCAGTACAGTATCTGGCGCAGGAAGTACAGAACCTTGAAGATTACAGGAAAAAGTTCATTGCCAATATATCACATGATTTTCGTTCGCCTTTGACTTCCATCAAGGGATATGTTGAGGCAATGAAGGATGGCACGATACCATACGAACTGCAGGGAAAATACCTGGATGTTATCTTGTTCGAAGTGGAACGTCTGACGAAGCTGACTACTGATTTGTTAGAATTAAATGCAATGGATAATCGAAGAGAGTTGGACCTTTCGGAGTTTGACATCAATGCAGTAATCAAAAAAACAGCTGCATCCTTTGAGGGCGCCTGTACGAAAAAACGTCTGGTACTGGAACTGGTGTTTTCTGAAAAAGAGACTTTTGTTTCCGCGGATTTAGCGCGGATTCAGCAGGTACTTTATAATCTGATTGATAATGCGATAAAGTTCAGTAACAATGATTCTTCGATCATTGTATCGGTAGAGACAAAGAGTAATAAGGTATTTGTCAGTGTGAAGGACTTTGGCATCGGAATCCCGAAGGAGTCCATCAAGAGAATCTGGGAACGTTTCTATAAGACGGATATTTCCCGTGGTAAAGATAAGAGAGGAACCGGACTTGGACTTCCGATTACCAAGGAGATTATTACCGCACACAATGAGAATATCAACGTAATCAGTACAGAAGGCGTTGGAACGGAATTCATTTTTTCGTTGCAACAGGCAGAAATATAAGAATTTCGTTTACAGTAATGTCATAGTATGTTCATATCTGTATGCTAGAATGACACTTCCTACGGGATATGAAATCATTGCAGGAGCGTTACGGCGCAGGGAAATGAGGCTACGATGGATGAAATGAAACAGACGGAGCAGAACGAGTTTCCGTTTATTCGTGAAAAGATAGTAAGCAAAAGAAGAAG
Organism: Lachnospiraceae bacterium; assembly: GCA_045593785.1. GTDB lineage: Bacteria > Bacillota > Clostridia > Lachnospirales > Lachnospiraceae > SZUA-448. The sequence goes on along the minus strand of JAZNXH010000065.1, from coordinate 14,689 downwards.
CAGGGTAAAACGGTTTATAATGCTGAGTGGTTGCGTTGTTGTGCTGGCAGTTTTATTCGGTGTGGTTTCCAGACTGTGTTTTGTAGCATCAGAACCTTTGGTAAGTAAACTGCTCGGATTGTCACCGACTCCGGTACCGACACAACCGGTGCGTAATCAGGTAGTGTTGCCGTCCCGGCAGGAGGAACCTACCGCAGGGGCACAGCATGCGGATAGGATTACCCCTTCTGCAGGTCCTTCCCATGTGGAGATTGAACAGGGGGAGAAGACAGAACCGGACAAGCAACCGGATGAGACGGTAACGGATGTTCCGGAAACGGGATATGTAGCCGGAATTGCGGATTATGTATCAATCTATCAGGAAGTTCGCCGTGTGGCAACCAATGCTGCCAGCGCGCTGGCAAGCGTTACCGTAACAACCGAACGGACGGACTGGTTTGAGCAGGTATATGAAGAAAGTACAACGTTAAGCGGTATTATCGTCGGAGATAATAGTGTAGAACTTTTGATTCTGGCGGAAGCAAGTCCGTTAATGAATGCAGATGGAGTAAAGGTTACCGTTGGCGGATATACGACCAGTGAAACTGTATTATATGCGGTAGATGAAGATTATAACCTTGCGGTCATCGGAATTGATTATGCGTCTATCCCGGCACAGAATCTGGAGTTAATTAACTATGCAGTGTTTGGAGAGTCGCACACCTTGTTTGTGGGAACTCCGGTCATTGCAATCGGAAATCCAAACGGATATACCGGTTCCTTCGAATTGGGAACGGTAACCGCAAGAAACAGCTATGCATATGTAACGGATAATCGATTGGATTTATTTAATACCAGCATTCCGGATTATGCTGGCGGCAGTGGTGTAATCATTAATACAGCCGGTGAGATTATCGGTCTGATTACCCATTCATTCAAGCATGGAATGAATCAAAATCTGAATACTGCAATCGGTATCAGCAGAATGAAACCGATTATCGAAAAACTGGTAAACGGACAGATGATGAATTTCTTCGGAGTCGTAGCAGAGGAATTGCCGGAAACACTTTCTGTAGAAGTTGGCCGTGAGGTTGGTTTGCAGGTTACGGAAGTTTCACCGGGGTCTCCTGCGGATGCAGCAGGCATCCGAAAAGGTGATCTTATTCTGAGTGTGAATGAAGAACCGATGAATAACGTATTGTCACTTCGTGCGTTGCTGGATGCAAGTGAAGTCGGGGACGAATGTACGGTACAGATGTTACGCAAGGGACAGCGTGTATATACTGAGACAGAAGTAGTGGTAGTCATTCAAACAAAATAATTCGCTTGCAGAGACGATGAAATGGAGGGCGGGGAAGATGGAAAGCCGGGTAGTTGATTGTCTGATAGAAAAAGGTTGGCATGTTGCATTTGCGGAGTCCTGTACCGGCGGATTGCTGTGCGGCAGGATTGTAAGTGTTCCCAATGCCTCCGCTGTGCTGGATAGTTCGTTTGTCACTTATGCGAATGCGGCAAAGGTAAAATATCTGGGAGTCAGCGAAGATACTATTATAACGTATGGCGTTGTAAGTGAAGCCGTAGCCGGACAGATGGCAAAGGGAGTTGCTGCCGAATGCGGCGCACAGGTTGGTGTTGCAACCAGTGGTATTGCAGGGCCATCGGGAGGAACAAAGACAAAACCGGTTGGTATGGTTTGCTTTGGCTTCTGGGTGGATGGCAGATTGACGACAGTTACAAAACAGTTCGGAGATATCGGACGTAATCAGGTACGTGACGAGGCTGTCCGGTATGCATTAGAGACGTTGTACGATTTGTTACGAGATAAATAAGAATAGAAACGGGTTGTCGCAGAAGCGGCAACCCGTTTTGATGTTTTAGTGGAATATACTGAGCAAATCTTGTTCCGGTAACGGATGAGAATAATAAAAACCTTGGTAGTAGTGACATCCATACAAGGAAAGTTCTTCGGCCTGTTCTCTGGTTTCGATTCCGACCGCAACGATTTCAAGATTCAAATCACGGAACAGCGAAATGGTGTGTTTCAAAAGCGTACGCTTGGCTTCGCTGTTCATGGAAGAATCAAGAAAGTCTTTGGAAAGCTTAACCTGTCGGAACGGAGCATCGAAGATAATTCCTTCTTCAGAAAATGCGGAATAACATGCGTCCAGAGTGAAGGTAGTTCCGAGGGAAGACATTGAGCGGACGATTCCGGGGAAGTGTTTGTTGTGATCCTGAATCGCAGATTCTGTTACCTCAAAGTTAATCATGTTACACGGAATATGATAGCGGTCCATAATACGTGTGGCTTCCGTCGGAAGTAATTCGTTGATACATTCGGGAGAAGTAAGGTTGATTCCAATATGACGGATACCTTTTTCCCAGAGCCGGTTATCAGCAATAAAAGCACAGACCTGTTCGATTACGATACGGCTGATCTGCGGCATGATACCGGTCTTCTCCGCAATGGGAACAAATTCAGAGGGAGGGATATCACCAAGCGATTTTTCCGTCAATCGCAACAGGGCTTCTGCTGCTACGAAGCGTCGTTCGCGGGAGGAGTAAACCGGTTGATAATGTATTACAAATTCCTCTCGTTGAATTGCACGTCGGAGTACGTGAGTAATTGCGCTTTCACGTCGTCTGTGAATCAGAGAACTTTCTCCGGAATGAACTAAGTGGAGTTCTGAATCCTCCATCTGTTGTGCCTCCTGAAGTGAATCCTGAACGGCATTCATGATATCCTCCAGATAACCGGCAGCTTCCGGCGCCCGAACCGTGCACATGACCGGCGTAATGTAAAGCGGCATACCGTCAATACGGAAAGGATTCTGGTAACGTTCTGCCAATTCATCAATCAGAGGAGCGAGTTCCTCGGGGGATTGTTCTGTAACCAGAGCGAAACGATAAGCACTCAAACGGTAAATTTGTTTTTTTGGAGCAAGATCCCGAAGGGAAGCTGCAATCGAGATGGCCAGTTGGTCTAATGTGTTGACCCCCAGAGTCTCATAGAGTTTGCCACAGTTCAAAGGCTCCAGACAGAATACGGTAAAGGATTTTTTCTTACGGAAGAGTGAGAGTACAATGAACTCAAAGGACTTCAACGTAAACGTACCGGTGACCGCATTGAAGCTTCGGTTAGAATCCTGTATGGTAAAACATGCAATCAGAGCAGAGAAAGCAACAACGAAGCAGACCAACATAAGATGGTTGAAAATCAGCTGCACGAACACACCGGCTGCACAAGCAAAGCAAATCAACAGAATAATGGCAATCTGCGCGGTAGTCATACGTTTTTTGTAGTGAGTAATATCGATAATGCAAAGAAGGATAAAGAAGAATGATAAGCCGTATGTAACATAGACTGCCCATCCGTGTGAATACTCCATGGCTTCATTAAAATAGAAGTGCCAGTGTGTAAACGGGGTGGTGAGAATAAAGAACAACTCAATGCCATAAATAGTAGCAATGAAAGCGACTCTTCCTTTGGAGATGATGCGGTTCTGTATGGTCATGGACATGACATAGATATAATAGACCATAGGAATCGCAGTGAACGGAATCGCATACATCATCTGAAGAAAATAATTCAATCCCAACGGAAGCGTATGAACATGTTCGATGGCATAGACACTCACAAGGTCAAATAAAGAAGCTAAGAACGTCAACACCATGAGGATAAAGAAGGTAATGTTCTTCATGGTCGGAAGCTCTTTTCTCCGGAATATAACCAAAAGGATTAAGGATGTAATTAACAATGCACAGATGTCAAGTTCAATGATCCAATCCATAGTGTCACCTCAAAATGTAATATAGTTCTATGATAGACGCATTTTGGTACGGTGTCAATGAAAACTCGCAGGGGAAATGATGTAGAAACTTGTATCTATGCTTGTATTACAGGGATATTTCAGCTATAATACGAAGCGATATGATTGTATATTATTTGCAATGGATTAAGAGAATGGAGGAGACCTGTCAGGTATAACATTCTCGGAATGGAAGGGATTATGGGAATACTGATTAAAGATGTACGCTGTATCGGTGAACTGGATGGAATCCACGATGTCTACGTGCATGGTGATAAAATAGCAGGAATCGATGAGGTACCGGATGGTTTTATTATGACAAACACGATTGACGGCAAGAACAAATTGCTGTTGCCGGGTCTAATCAATTGTCATACACATACGTATATGTCGCTGTTCCGTAATGCGGCAGATGATTTGTCTTTCTTGGACTGGCTGTTTGGTCATATTGATCCGTTGGAAGGCAAGATGGAGCCGGAGGATGCTTACTGGGGAACCATGCTTTCCATTGTAGAGATGATCAAGAGTGGTACGACTTGTTTCTGTGACATGCATATGCATCCGGACCAGACGGTTCGTGCTGTGGATGTGTCAGGTTTACGAGCTGTGATTACCCGTGGCCTGGTTGGCGGTGACCGGGAAGATGAAGGCGGGATCCGCCGTCTGAATGAGGCAAAAGGTGAATTGGCACACTGGAGAGAGCATCCGCGCCTTGGTTTCCGCCTCGGACCGCATGCTCCGTATACCTGCGGAGAAGACTATCTGAAATATGTAAAAGAGCAATCCGAAGAACTTGGTATCGGTCTGAATATCCACCTGGCAGAGAGTAAGAAAGAATTTGATGACATGATGGCAGCGCGCGGCTGTACCCCGGTTGAATATCTGAATCAACTGGGACTCTTGAAGCCGTCTACGATATGCGCACACTGCGTACAATTGACCGAGAACGATATGGATATCCTGGCGGCAAGCGGAGCCAGTGTTGCAATTAATCCGGCAAGCAATATGAAACTTGGCAATGGGTTTGCCCCGGTGCCGAAGATGCTGGAGCATGGCGTAAATGTTTGCCTCGGTACGGATGGTGCAGCGAGCAACAACGCACAGAATATGTTCCGTGAGATGAATCTGGCGGCACTGGTATATAAGGGAGCAACCATGGAGGCGCAGGCGGTTTCGTCTGAGGACGTGCTTGCTTTTGCAACGAAGAATGCTGCAAAGGCACTCGGATTTGAAGGAATGCTTGGTGAAATCAAGGTGGGTTATCTGGCAGACCTGATTGTAGTGGATATGAATCGTGAGAGTTTCCAGCCGATGAACCATCCGGCATCTGCCATTGCATATTCGGCAAATGGCTCCGAAGTAGATACCGTGATTGTAAACGGTAAGATTCTGATGGAGAAACGTGTGCTGAAGACGATTGCAGAGGACAATGTTTACTATGCAGTGAACCGGATTGCGAAGCGTCTGGGGATCCAATAATACGGAGGTAAGAAAATGGCAAGTGAGATTCGCGATATTACACTGGCGGAGTCCGGTGAACGAAAAATAGAATGGGTAAAGCGTAACTGTCCGTTGCTTCGCTCTCTGGAAGAGGAGTTTGTGAAGACGAAGCCGTTTGCGGGAAAGAAGATTGCACTTTCCGTACACTTAGAGGCAAAGACAGCTTATCTTTGCAAGGTACTGGCAGCCGGCGGAGCAGAGATGTTTATCACGGGAAGTAACCCACTTTCTACGCAGGATGACGTAGCAGCAGCTCTGGTGGCAGCCGGACTTGAGGTACATGCATGGCATGGCTGCACGCCGGAAGAGTATGATATGCACATTAATCATGTACTGGAGAATGCCTGCAACATCATCATTGATGACGGCGGAGACCTCGTACATGCACTGCATACGCACTTTACCGATCTTCTGCCGGAAGTGATCGGTGGTTGTGAAGAAACGACGACCGGTATTCTGAGATTAAAAGCAATGGACCGTGCCGGTGAATTAAAATTCCCGATGGTTCTGGTAAATGATGCAGACTGTAAGCATTTGTTTGATAATCGTTACGGCACGGGTCAGTCGGTATGGGACGGCATCAACCGTACGACGAACCTGATTGTAGCTGGCAAGCAGGTAGTTGTTGCCGACTATGGCTGGTGCGGTAAGGGTGTTGCAATGCGTGCGAAGGGACTTGGCGCTGAAGTTATTGTAACCGAGGTTGACCCGATTAAGGCGATTGAAGCTGTTATGGATGGCTTCGATGTGATGCCGATGCGCGAAGCGGCAAAACTCGGTGATTTCTTTGTAACCGTGACCGGTTGCAGCGGCGTTATCACGGAAGGTGACTTCCTTGAGATGAAGGAAGGTGCAATTCTGTGTAATGCAGGACATTTTGATGTAGAAGTTGATATGGCCGGCTTACGTGAACTTGCGGTAGAAGCAAGAGAGATGCGTAATAACATCATGGGCTACAAGCTTCCGAACGGTAAGTGGATTCACGTACTGGCAGAGGGACGTCTGGTGAATCTTGCTGCAGGTGACGGACATCCGGCAGAAATTATGGATATGAGTTTTGCAATTCAGGCGCTGAGTGCGAAGTATCTGGCAGAGCACGCTTCTGCGTTGACACAGAAGTTGATCTCCGTGCCGCGTGAAGTAGACATGGAAGTGGCACATAGAAAATTACGTTTCTTAGGAAAAGAAATCGATACTCTGACCGAAGAGCAGCGGGTATATTTGTACGGAGAAGCGTAAATGCAGTACAGAGATAAGTCGAGAGACTGATAGAATGCGATAAAAAAGAGGGTTCCCAAGTTGTAAACAGCTGTGTTTGTACAACGAAGGGAGACCCTCTTTTTGTGTCCTATTATGAAAGAGTTGTTATGCCAACTCAGCAGCAAGTGCTTTGACTTGTGCGATGCTTTCGTCATTCAGTGCTGACATGATTTTTACTCCGGTATCAGCATAGGTAAGGTTCTTGCTGTTTTCCAACCGGGATTTCATGACTCTTGTTGCAACCGGTGCCCAGCTTCCGTTTTCGATAAATGCTACGGTACGATTGCTGTAATTCCGCTCGGTCAGATGGTGGATGAATTCACGCATGAACGGGAAGATTTCGCCATTATAAGTCGTAGTGGCAAGTACAAGTTTGCTGTAGCGGAACGCGTCTTCGACTGCCTCCGCCATATCGGAGCGTGCCAGGTCGGTTACGACAACTTTCGAGCAACCGTTTTTCTTCAACTCGTCTTCAAGCAGGAGAACGGCTTTTTTGGTATTGCCGTAGACAGAGGTGTAAGCAATCAGGACACCTTCTTCCTCCGGTTGATAACTGGACCAGATGTTATATAGATTCAGATAATAACCAAGGTTCTCAGACAGGATCGGACCATGTAGCGGGCAGATGGTGCGGATGTCAAGTCCGGCAGCTTTGCCTAAGAGTTTCTGTACCGGAGCACCGTACTTTCCAACGATACCGATGTAATATCGTCTTGCTTCGCATGCCCAGTCTTCTTCGGTGTCAAGAGCACCGAATTTTCCAAACGCATCTGCAGAGAATAAGAGCTTTTCTGTGCTGTCATAGGTCATGATGACTTCCGGCCAGTGTACAAGCGGAGCTTCAATAAAATGCAACTGGTGGTTGCCAAGGGAGAGGGTGTCGCCTTCTTTTACAACCAGGCGGCGTTCGAGATAGTCGATGCCGAAAAACTGATTTATCATGCGGAATGCTTTTTCCGATGCAACGATAACTGCATCCGGATAAGTATCAGCAAAAGCGGTAATGTTGGCAGAATGATCCGGCTCCATGTGCTGGACAATCAGATAGTCCGGAGTGCGTCCGGCAAGTGCATCCTGAATGTTTGCAAGCCATTCGTCCCGGAATGCAGCATCCACAGAATCAAGAACCGCTATTTTTTCATCAAGGATTACATAAGAGTTATAGGACATACCGTTTGGTACGATGTACTGTCCTTCAAACAAATCAATTTTATGGTCATTTACACCAATGTATTTGATGGAATCAGAAATGATGGGAGTAGTAAAATGATTCAAATTAGTTTCCTCCGTTTCTTTTGTTTTGATTATATTATAGCAGATTTGGAGAAAAAAAATAAGTGATAAAATCATGGAATATGAATATGGATGGAAAAAAGTTGATAAATACGCAAGATGGTTGTATAATTAGTCAATCATTGGAAGAATCGGGGGCATTGTCCCAGGGGCAGAAGAGAGGAGAAAGGGAGAAAACAATGAAAATTATTGATATTTTGAAACAGGATAAGATGTATCTTTCGTTTGAGGTATTTCCGCCGAAGACGGAGACAAATTTTGAGAGTGTAAAGACTGCAACCGAAGAGATTGCGAAGATTTGTCCGTCGTTCATCAGTGTTACATACGGTGCCGGCGGCGGTACGAGCAAATACACTTTGGATATCGCAAAGAATATTAAAGAGGAATATGGTGTTCCGACACTGGCACATCTTACCTGTGTATCTTCGACCAGAGAGACGGTGAGACAGCGGATACAGGACATGAAAGATGCAGGCATTATGAATGTTATGGCACTTCGTGGCGACATACCGGCAGGGATGGAAAACGCAGACCGGAGCAAGTGGGATTATCGCTATGCAGTCGACCTGATTCGTGAATTGAAGGAAGCGGATGCGGATTTTTGCATCGGCGGTGCATGTTACCCTGAGATTCATCCGGAGAGTGTAAATCAGAAAGACGACATCAAATACCTGAAAGAAAAGGTTGATGCGGGTTGTGATTTCCTGACAACGCAGATGTTTTTTGACAATAATCTGCTCTATAACTTCTTATATAAAATCCGCGAAGCAGGCATTACGGTTCCGGTCATTCCGGGCATCATGCCGATTACGAATGCGAATCAGGTAGAACGCGCCATCAAGTTGTCCGGTTCTTTTATGCCGCAGCGTTTCAAGAGTCTGGTGGATAAGTTCGGCTCGAATCCGGAGGCGATGAGACAAGCGGGTATCGCGTATGCGACAGATCAGATTATTGATTTGTATGCAAACGGGATTACGAATGTGCATGTATATTCGATGAATAAACCGGATGTGGCGGTAAAGATTCAGATCAATTTATCTTGTATTATTGAGTAAAGCCTTTGGCAGTAGCGAAGATAGATAAGGGCTTTTCCAAAATGGGAGAAGAACATGGATTTTAGAAGTTATTTGAAAGAAAATATCGTATATCTGGATGGTGGTATGGGAACGCTTTTGCAGGCTCAGGGTCTGCAACCGGGCGAGTATCCGGAACGTTGGAACCTGTCTCATCCGGAAGCAATTGTTGCAATTCAGAAAGCATATTATGATGCCGGAAGTAACGTAGTAAGTACGAATACTTTTGGTGCGAATTGTCTGAAATTTTCGGATGAAGAATTGGAGGAAATTGTCGCGGCGGCGTTTTGTAACGTGAAAGCTGCCAGAGAGCAGAGTGCCGGTGCACAGGAGAAGTTTATTGCGCTGGATCTTGGCCCGACCGGAAAGCTTTTGAAACCACTCGGAGAACTGGACTTTGAGGCTGCGGTTGCAGTGTTTGCAAAGACGGTACAGCTTGGCGTCAAGTATGGTGCAGAACTGATACTCATCGAGACGATGAATGACAGCTATGAGACGAAGGCAGCCCTCCTTGCTGCCAAGGAAAACAGTGACCTTCCGGTGCTGGTGTCCAATGCTTACGGCGAAGATGGTAAACTGATGACCGGTGCGACTCCGGCAGCGATGGTAGCATTGTTGGAAGGCATGGGTGCGGATGCCATTGGTGCAAACTGTTCTTTGGGTCCGAAACAATTGCGTGGTGTGGCAGAAGAACTGTTGCAGTATGCATCAGTTCCGGTGTTATTGAAGCCAAATGCAGGAATTCCGAGAGTGGTCGATGGGAAAACCGTGTTCGATGTAATGGCCGAAGAATTTGCAACTGAGCTGGAAGCATTGATGAAGCAGGGCTTGCGCATCGTGGGCGGGTGTTGCGGTACGACACCGGAATATATCAAAGAAGTAACAGAGAAGACAGCAGGCTTGGAGCCTGTTGCGTTGAGCGGAAAGCAGATTACGATGGTATCTTCTTATACACATGCCGTTGTATTTGCCAAGGAGCCGATTCTGATTGGGGAACGAATTAATCCCACCGGCAAGAAACGCTTGAAGCAGGCACTCAAAGAAAATGATATGGATTATATCCTGTCGGAGGGTGTTGCACAGCAGGAAAAGGGTGTGCATATTCTGGATGTCAATGTCGGTCTTCCGGAGATTGACGAAGGAAAGATGCTTGAGACGGCAGTCTGTGAATTACAGGCAATCCTTGATTTGCCGTTGCAGATTGATACGGCCGATATGCATGCAATGGAAGCCGCACTTCGCCGCTATAACGGAAAGGCAATGATTAACTCCGTCAACGGAAAACAGGAAAGTATGGAAGCAATCTTTCCGCTGGTAAAGAAATACGGTGGCCTGGTTGTTGCTCTGACGCTGGATGAAGATGGAATCCCGGCAACGGCAGAAGGCCGCGTGCAGATAGCAGAAAAGATATTGAAAACTGCGGCAGAGTACGGCATTGCCAAAAAAGATATTATCTTTGATACCCTGGCGATGACCATCAGTGCAGACAATCACGCTGCAGTTGCAACCTTACAGGCGATGAAGACGATTCGGAACGATCTGGGGTGTCATACGTCCCTTGGAGTGTCGAATGTGTCCTTCGGACTTCCGAACCGGGATGCAGTGAACGGAACATTTTTTGCGTTAGCACTGGAAAATGGTTTATCGGCGGCAATCATGAATCCGCATTCTGTGGATATGATGAAGACCTATTATACCTACAGAGCCCTGAAAGGAATGGACAAGAACTGTGCTGCATATATCGAAGCAGCGGAGTCGTTGGTTTCGTCAGTTACAGCAGGAAACGGTAGCCAGGCAACAGAAAAAGCAACTGGCGGCAGCAATGCTACCACAGGTAGCGAAACCGGCGTTACAGAATTACAGTATGCAGTAATCAAGGGGATGAAGGAGCGGGCAGCAGAGCTGACGAAGAAGCTGTTAACTGAACAGGCTCCGCTTGATATTGTAAATGCAGAGATTATCCCGGCATTGAATATTGTGGGTGAGGGATTTGAAGAAAAGAAAGTTTATCTCCCGCAACTTCTGATGAGTGCAGAAGCTGCCAAAAGTGCGTTTGAAGTGATTAAACAACAAATGACCGGCAAAGAAAAAGGAGCAGGAAAGGCTGTTTTTGTGATTGCTACGGTTCATGGTGATATTCACGATATTGGAAAGAATATTGTGAAGCTGTTGCTTGAGAATTACGGTTTTGATGTGGTGGATCTCGGAAAAGATGTGCCGCCTGAAACGGTAGTAGAAAAAGTAGTAGAATTACATGCACCGCTCGTAGGTTTAAGCGCCCTGATGACGACCACCGTCCCGGCAATGGAGGAAACCATTCGTCAGATTAAAGAAAAAGCACCGTGGTGCAAGACGATTGTCGGCGGTGCGGTACTGACACAGGAATATGCAGACCGTATTGGGGCAGATAAGTACGCGAAGGATGCAATGGAAACGGTCCGTTACGCAGAAGCTGCAATATCGTAACAGTCGGAGTGAATAAAATGAAAATAAAAAGAGGGTATCTCGTAGTCATTTGTGACTTTGAGATACCCTTTTGATGTTCAAAGATTATTTGCGGATTGCATTCTCCAATACAAATGCAAATGCCTGTTCATAAAGAAGAGAGTTTTCCAGATTCTTCGGGGAGTAATCTGCTTCCAATGCCTCACGGGTCTCGTAACCGTAATCGTACATCATTTCAGCTACATAGGTACGATACTGCATTTCACTAATCTCCATGTTCTCTGCATCTGCAACTGCCAGCATTACGTAATAACGTTTTACAATCTGTTCTGCGGACTTCGGAAGCTCTTCGTTGAACGTGCTGAGAGACATGCCGAACATTGCGTTGATATATACTTCCAAAGTTACACCGTACATGCTTGCATAAGATTCATACATGCTTCTGGAGTTGTTGATGTAGGCATCGATTTCGGTGGTGAGGTCCATGTGGAATTCCGAGTCAGCGATGATGGCATCTACAACATCAGATTCGAACTGGGTCTCAATCATAGCATCATAGCTTTCTTGCAAGGTAGTGCGGATATCTTCTTTGTATGCGGCCAAGGTGTCAAAATCCGTGTTCTCTGCGATAAATGCATCGGTCAGTTCCGGAAGCTCTTTGATGGAGTTAACCGTTACAGTAAAGATAACATCCTGTCCGGCAAGTTCAGAACTGCCGTAGTTCTCCGGGAACGTAAGCGGGATATCAACAGTAGCACCTACGGAAACACCAAGCAGACCTTCTTCAAATCCGGGGATAAAACTACCGGAACCGATGAACAAATCATAGTTCTCTGCGGTACCGCCGTCGAATGCAACGCCGTCTTTTTTGCCGACAAAGTTAATGTTGGCAAGGTCATAATTCTGTATCGTGGTGCGGGCAGTCTCAACAACCTTATCTTCTAAAGAGAGAATCAGTTCTTTTTCAAGTTCTTCTTCGGTTACGGTAAGATCAAGCGGAGTTACTTCGATTCCTTTGTACTTACCGATGGTTACGATATCCGTAATCGGATGGGTGTCTGCCAGAAGTGCAGTCTGTGTCGATTCGGTTGCACCTGCAGTTGGGGTGGGAGTAAAGATGGATGCTCCCGGAGTCGAGGACTCCTGACCACAAGCTGTTAGTGAAAATAATAAAGTCAGCAGCATCGCTGCAATAAGTAATCTTTTTTTCATGGTTTCCTCCAATGGTTACCGTAGCATATTTGTTGAAATAAGCGTCAACTTTATCTTTTATATCACAAAAGGGCTAAAAAAGATAGCCCTTCTGTCAAGAATTCAAGATTTTTTCAAAAAACGTTTGTTTTTCTTATACCTCTTCCATCATAGTTACACCGGGAAAGGTTCCGAGCTCGGTGAGCAACACTTCGTGTGAGGTGCGCTTTTGAAGCCGTAAGGTAATCAGGATAGAAACAACACCGGTATTAACGGCGTCTGTCCGGCTGAACTCCAGGTCTACCGTCCGGATCTGACGCTCCTTCAGGTAGTGCATGAAAGCGCTGAGGTCGGAGTTGTTTGTGAATTCAATATATAAAGAGATGCGTTTGGCACGGGCGAGGAATTTTTCATCCAGGCTGTGCAGAACGGTCATAACAAGGAAAACGATGATACAACCTGCACAGGCACCGATGTAGAAACCTGCACCGATGGCGATACCCATACAGGCAGAAGCCCACAATCCTGCAGCGGTCGTAAGGCCGCGTACGCGATTGCGTGTGGTAACGATAATCGTGCCTGCGCCTAAGAAACCGATGCCGCTGACAACCTGCGCCGCGAGACGGGTCGGATCTCCGGTTCCATAAAGATCTGTGATGTAGATATTGGTCATGATAACGAGTGCTGCGCCCATGCATACCAAAATATAGGTGCGCAGACCTGCGGGACGTTTTTTACGCTCGCGTTCCATACCGAGCAGACCGCCGCACAGCGTTGCAGCCAGTAGCCGGATTACGATAGCTGTCCATTCCATAGATTATTTCCCTCTCTGAATGATTATACATAATTATGTAATTGATAATAACACACTATTGCTTGTTTTGCATTAAGTAATTTTATGCGTAAATTGCAAAGGTGATTTGTGGACGTGCTGTTGAAGTGTCGTTTCACTTTATACAAAAATAGTGTGTTATTTTTGTATAGAATCACTGTCCGGAAACAAGAGGTACTTGTTGACTTTTTACATATAACTAAAGTATAATAACATTTAGCGGTTTACTGCATTTTGTTTTTTATACCGCATATAAACCGAAGATTATTTTAATTTTTATAGGAGGTTACTTATGAACAATATGCCTGTAGTAAAAGTTGGTATTGTTGCTGTTAGCCGTGACTGCTTCCCGGAAAGCCTGTCCGTTAACAGAAGAAAAGCTCTTGTAGCTGCTTACGCAGCAAAGTACGGTATGGATGACATTTATGAATGTCCTGTTTGTATCGTAGAGAGCGAGATTCAGATGTTAGAAGCTGTTGAGGATCTGAAGAAGGCCGGATGTAACGCACTTTGCGTATATCTTGGAAACTTTGGTCCGGAAATCGCTGAGACTCTTCTTGTAAAGCATTTCGATGGTCCGGCTATGCTCTGTGCAGCTGCTGAGGAATCCCAGAACGACCTGATGGACGGCCGTGGCGATGCTTACTGTGGTGTGCTCAATGCAAGCTACAACTTAAAGCTTCGTAACCTGAAGGCATACATTCCGGAGTACCCGGTTGGTACTGCTGAAGAGTGTGCAGATATGATTAAAGAATTCGTTCCGATTGCAAAGGCTATCATCGCTCTTAGCAATTTGAAGATTATTTCCTTTGGTCCGAGACCGCTCAACTTCCTTGCTTGTAACGCTCCGATTAAGCAGCTTTACAACCTTGGCGTTGAGATCGAAGAGAACTCCGAACTTGACCTGTTCGAAGCATTCAACAACCATGCTAACGACCCGAGAATTCCGGAAGTTGTTAAGGATATGGAAGCTGAACTTGGTGAAGGCAATAAGCGTCCGGAAGTTCTTGAGAGACTTGCTCAGTATGAACTTACCCTTCTTGACTGGGTTGAGGCACACAAGGGCAGCCGCAAGTACGTTGCTATCGCTGGTAAGTGCTGGCCGGCATTCCAGACTCAGTTCAAGTGCGTACCTTGTTATGTAAACAGCCGTCTTACCTCCAGAGGTATTCCGGTATCCTGTGAAGTAGATATCTATGGTGCTCTTTCCGAGTTCATCGGTACTGTAGTAAGTGATGATATCGTTACTCTCCTTGATATCAACAACTCTGTTCCGGCTGATATGTACAAGGAAGCTATTGAAGGCAAGT
>JAZNXH010000064.1:0-5586 GCA_045593785.1 Lachnospiraceae bacterium | reverse complement strand
ATAAAGAACCGAATTGAAACAGTGGAAGTAACGTATTGCATCGGAAGTAAGTGGTGGGGACAAGGAATTGTACCGGAAGCTCTGAAGAACGTAATGAAGTACTTCTTTGAAGAAATACAGGCGAATCGGATTGAGGCAGGTTTTGATGCTAATAATCCAAAGTCCGGACGCGTTATGGAGAAAGTGGGGATGAAAAAAGAAGGCTTTATGCGGCAAGCAGGAAGAAATAATCAGGGGTTATTTGACTTAATAATGTACGCGATATTGAAGGAAGATTGGAAATAATGACGGCAGAGGAAATCAAGAAATATTGTCTCAATAAGCATATGGCATGTGAAACCTATCCGTTTGGTGATATACCGATCTGTTATAAACTAAATAACAAGATTTTTGCGCAGGTTTATCCATATGAATGGGACTATAAAATTACGCTGAAATGTACTGCAGAGGCGGGAGAATTTTATCGGATGGCATATCCGGGAAAAGTGGTTCGGGGGTATCATTGCCCGCCGGTGCAGCAACCATATTGGAATACGGTGTATCTGGATGAGTTTCCGGATGAGGAACTGTTGGATATGATTGACCTTGCGTATGAGACGGTGTTTCATAGTTTTAGCAAGAAGGTACAGAGGGAGATTGAGGAGACCAAAGCATGATATACGAAAAAGCAACAACCAAGGACATATCGGCATTGACAGACTTGCGGATAGCATATCTGCAGGAGGACTTAGGCGTCATTACGGAGGATGATTTGCAGAAGCTGCAAGCATCGCTCCCCGGGTATTATGAAAAACATCTGAATAAGGATTTGATGGTGTATGTAGCAAGGGAAGAAGATACGATTATTTCTTGTGCGTTTTTATTGATTGTGGAAAAACCGATGAGTCCGGCGTTTATTACAGGGAAAACAGGGACTGTTTTGAATGTATATACTAAGGAAGAACATCGTCGCAAAGGTCATGCAAAGAAACTAATGATGAAGATGCTGGAGGATGCGAAGGCTCAGAATGTGAGTGTTGTTGAGTTGAAAGCAACGGAGGATGGGTATCCGCTTTATAAATCCATTGGGTTTGAGGATGTCAGAGCGCAGTATCATAATATGAAAATTGTGCTGAAGTGAGTGAGAATCACATGATGTAAAAAGTAGCGTTTCCGCTACTTTTTCTTTTCCCCTTTTTACCAATTCGCTTGGTGCAACTGCCGGTTGCTAACGGTTAAAGCCGTGTTGATAGAAAAATGCGTAAAACATCAAGTATATTAAACTAAAGTATGCTATAATCAAACAATCATATGCTCCGTTGGGAGCATTGGGAGGACGTTGACCGTATTCACAAATTAGTAAGGAGGGCTATACTATGGAAATTATTCAGGGAAGAGTAGATTGTTTACCGGAGGAGACCGGGTATGACAGCAGCAGAATCACGGCACTGAATGAGCATTTTCAGCGGCTGATTGAAAAGGAAATGATATGGGGAACACAGTATACCATTTCTCACAAGGGGAAGGTGATCGCAAGTGCTTCCATGGGTAAGGGAAGTCCGGTAGATGATGTACCGATGAAGCCGGATACTGTGTTTCGGATTGCATCGATTACCAAGCCTTTTACCGCGGTTGCGATTATGAAGCTGGTGGAGGATGGCTACATAAGACTGGATACTGCAGTGGGTGACCTGTTGCCTGCTTTTTCCAAACCGCCATTTTCCGGTATTACGATTTGGCATTTGCTGACCCATACTTCCGGGCTTTATCCGGACGGAGATTGTTTCCCAAACGAAGATATTCCGGAAGGTTGGGATCTGATTCATGCAATGAGCCAGATTACGGAGAAGGACGAAGAGTTTGACTGGGTAAAGGCAACCTTGACGACAGGTTTACGAAGACCGATGGGGACCGAGTGGATGTATAATACCATGGGCTTTGTTATTCTCGGAAAAATCATCAGTGATATTAGCGGGATGAGTGCCGAAGCATATATTGAAAAGAATATTGTACAGCCTCTGGGGATGAAGGATACTTCTTTTGATATTACGAAGGATATGGCAGCCCGCTTTTTCCCGAGAAACCAAAGACATAAGGAAAGACTTCAGAGTATTATTGACGGTACTTATGTGAATGAGGACAAGGGTTCTATATGGGAGAAGATTCCGTCAACAGGCGGCGGTATGAATTCAACCACCGGTGAATTGATTAAGTTTGCTAATATGATGCTTGGAATGGGTCGTCTTGGCGATGTGCGGATTCTGGGACGTAAGGCGGTTGAAAAGATTACCTCTTATCAGCTGAAGGGTGTGCCGGATTACTGCTGGGGTTCCAATGAACCGAACCGTGCATATGGTGTAGGATTTGATATGAGAAAGGGTCCCGGGTTTACCTACTCGGAGGGCTCTTACTTCCATGAGGGCTATGGTGCATCTGCGATGTACATTGATCCGGTAGAGCAGCTTGCCGCAACCTGGTTTGTGCCCTGGAATAAGGTAGGCTGGGCAGCGGATGCATTGTTTAATGTACAGAATGTGATTTGGTCCGGTATTATCTAATAGGAACAGGTGAACATTTGGATAAAAGAAAGGTTTGAGATGAATCGACTAAAACGTAGTTTTACAGTTTGTAAAGCGGTCGCTTTTGTAACCTACAAAGAGTGGAGTGCCTACCGCACCCACTCTTTGGTTTCGGTCTTTGTGGGACCGGTATATTTTATTGTGCAGTATTTTATATGGTCGGCGATATATGGTGGTGCAGGAAGTCTGGCGGGGCTGGAGTTTTCTCAGACCATCCGGTATTTCGGTGCGTCTGCCCTGATTGGGTATCTTACCATGGACTTTGCTGACTGGAATCTGCAGATGCTGGTGCGGACAGGCAAGTTCCTGACTTTTGCCATGCGTCCCATGCATCATCGCTTTTTCGCGCTTTCGCAGAAGTTTGGTCACAGAGTGCTGGGGTTCTTTTTTGAATTCCTGCCTTGTTTGTTAATCTTTATGTTGCTGTTCCGGATTGATATCTGGCCGCAACAGTTCCTCTGGACCGTACTGTCGGTAGCATTGGCATTCCTGATGAACTTTTATGTGAATTATTGTCTGGGAATGACGGCTTTTTTCTTAGTAAAGGCGAGTGGCGTTCGCGTGATGTACCAGCTCTTTGCACAGATTTTTTCAGGTGCGTTGCTTCCGCTGAATTTCTTTCCGGAGGCGGTACAGAAGGTTATGCTGTTTTTACCGTTTCAGTATACGAATTATATACCCGCGATGGTATGGACCGGAAGTGAAAGTATCGGAACATTGGGTCTGAGTATACCGCAAACAGTATTGTTACAGGCTGTGGCAGTTGGGATTATGATTATGTTCAGTGAGCTGCTTTATCGTTGTTCCATAAAGCGTTTTACTGCAGTTGGCGCCTAAAGGGGATTGGGATGAAATATCTGAAATTATATTATGTATGTGTGCGGACTGCCTTTTCGCAGGCAATCGCATATCGGACGGACTTTTTGATGGGAAGTCTGATTACGCTTCTGTCGAATATTTTGTTTCCGCTTACGACGGTTATGATTTATGCGAACGGTGCGCAGTTTCCCGGATGGGATATGTGGGAGGTTTTGTTGATCCAGTCGGTATTTTCGATGTCAACGGGCTTGACCCCCATGGTATTAAGTAGTGTGGTATGGGTAACGATGGATCATATCCGTGACGGTAGCTTTGAAACGGTGTTGTTGAAGCCGATATCCCCGCTTGCTTATATTATTGCAACAAACTGTGATGTAAGAAGTATCAGCCTGTTCTTAGGAGGAGTGGTTCTGGCTGTCGTTGCTGCGGTACATACGGGCGTGGCAGGAGTCGGAGGGTTCGTGTCTTTTTGCCTTTTGTTTTTGGCAGGTTTTCTGGTTCTTTGTGGTATGAACCTGATTATGGCGGCAATCAGTTTTAAGTGGGTAGGAAATTCCAGAATACCGGAAATTTTTGATAGTGTCAGTACGTTTGGAAAATACCCCTTGTCCGTCTTTCCGAAGACATTGCAGATTGTGTCTGTGCTTGTGATGCCGGTCGCTATGATTGGATTTTTTCCGGCATCGGCATTGCTTGGAAAATTAGATGCAAAGGCTTATTTTGCTCTGATTCCCTGTGCGTTGTTCCTCTGCTTTGGAATTTGGCTTTATAACAAAATGATTTTACTTTATGAGGGTGTCGGAGGTTGATGATGTCGATTATTACTGTAGAGAATCTGAAAAAGTCTTATATTACCTATAAGCGCGGCAGTGGACTGTTAGAGGCAACGAAAAGTTTATTTGTCAGAGAAAAAGTAAGCATTGATGCCGTAAACGACATCAGCTTCCAAATTGAAAAAGGCAGCATTTGCGGTATCTTAGGGCCAAACGGGGCCGGAAAATCCACTACGATTAAGATGCTGTGCGGTGCATTGTATCCTACCAGCGGAACCATTGATGTTATGGGATATTCACCGGCAAAAGACAGAATCAAATATGTAAAAAGAATCGGTGCGGTATTCGGGCAGAAGTCACAGCTTATCTGGGACATCCCTCCGATTGACAGCTTCGCGATGAATAAGGCGATTTACGATATTGATAACCACGATTACGAGAAGCGCCTGAAGGAAATGACGGAGCTGTTTGACATTGAAGAGGTGATTCACAAACCTACTCGTGTACTGTCTTTAGGCGAGCGAATGAAATGTGAGTTTGTGATGTCCATGCTTCATCAACCGGAGATTGTGTTTTTAGATGAGCCTACCATTGGTCTTGATGTTATCGCAAAGGCGAAAATCAGAGAGGTCATCGGGGAGATGAACCGACGCGGAACAACTTTTATTCTGACGACTCATGATCTGGAAGATGTGGAACAGCTTGCACACAGGGTTATTATCATTAACCATGGTAAGAAGGTGTTCGACGATGAATTGCAATCGTTGAAATCAACCTTAGGGAATAAAAAGATTATTACGCTTTCCTTAGCGGAAGACTATACCGGAGAGACATTAGGTGGTGTTGAAGTAATCCACGGAGATAATCTGCGCAAAATATCCGTTGAACTGGATTTGGACAAACAAGGGATCAGGGACTTTTTGAACAGTGTGAATGAGATCGTAAGCTTTATGGATATTTCTATCAAGGAACTGCCTATGGATCGGATTATCACCAAGATATACAATGAGGAGTAGCAAATGAATGCAGAGGTTACAGTAATCGGTGCCGGTATCATCGATGTGCTGGCAGGGCCGGTAGATGAAAGCGTATTTGAAAAAGGTTCGCAGCCTGTGAACTCAACACGGCTTGCATTTGGCGGCGATGCGCTGAATGAAGCGGTGGTGTTAAGTCAGCTCGGGACAAATGTTGAACTGATATCTAAGGTCGGGGACGACGAAGCAGGCAAGCGAGTTCTGGATTTCTTACGAGAAAAGCAGGTGGACGTTACAAAGGTGAAGACAGAAGCTGGTCTGGAGACGGGAATCAATATCGTTCTTGTTACGCCGGAGGGCGAGCGGATGTTCCTGACGAATCCGAACGGGAGTCTGAGAAAACTCAGCGAGGCCGATGTGATGGAGCAGTTGGACCGTGCTGCGAATATCGTATGTATGGCG
>JAZNXH010000063.1:0-16769 GCA_045593785.1 Lachnospiraceae bacterium | reverse complement strand
CATACCGATTCCGACCAACAAAAAGATTATACCACAGGAAATCAGAATAAGCCATTCATCCCGCATTTTTAATGTATAGTCCCCCACGTTCAGGCAGATGCCCATCGCTTTTTGATACTCTTTTGTTATCTGCTCCGGTACCCCGTTAAATGTCTGTTCTAAGACACCTTTCGTCATTACCTCGCGAAATGCCGCGGTACCATAGATAATCGGCGTGCATTTCATCATCGTTGCAATGCCGTCTGACAAAGTTCCAATCGGAAGATAGATACCACCAAGGAATCCGACCAACGTCCCGATGACCGTGCCGAACCCGCCCCATGCTCCTTCTGTCTTTGCAATCATTGCCAAAGCATACATCATCGCCGCATACACAAACGAATTCCCGATAATCATTGCTACAATTTGTATGTGTTCCACCAGTGAATACGGCTCCATTCCCCGCGCCACGCCAAAAAGCTCCATAACACCCAATGATAACCCGCACACCAGCACTGCTGCCGCCCAGGCTGCCATGATATAACTTAAGGCAATCTTCAACCGGCTAACCGGTGCCGTATAGATGGAATTCAATTTTCCCGTTACTCTGTCCCGGATCATACCGGAATACACCGAGATGCTGACCGAGACAGCATTAATCGACAGGATTCCGGCAAAGGTCCACGCAAGAACCAGATGATTTGCAAGTGTTTCGAGTTCTTCCGCTGCCACAAATGGTCCTGCAATCTCCAGAATCGCATCTACATTCATATCTCCTAAGAAAAATGCCATCAGTCCAATGATAATAAATGCAGACAGCAGTGAAAAAAACACCGCACTCCGGTCACGCAGATATACCTTCAGATGTCTTCCTGTTAATATCATAAGCTCTTCCATAATTATTTCTCCAACTCCTTTCCAACCACATTTACAAATACATCGTCCATATTTCCCTGAATCACTTCAAAACCTTCCAACTCTCCTGCATACTTCTGCAAAATCGGGATTGCCTCCATCGTTGACTTCAATGTAATTGTTTCAACTTCCCCCTTGCGATAGAGTTTTAATTTGTCCGATGCGTATTGTTCCTTTAATTCAAACGGCGTTCCGGAAGTGACGATTCTTCCGTGGTCTATGATAATGATATCATCTGCCTTTGCCGCTTCTTCCATATAATGTGTTGTCAGGAAAACTGTCATCCGCTCTTCTCTTTGCAACTGCTCTATGATGTTCCACACATCGATTCTGGTCGCCGGATCAAGTCCTGTCGTCGGCTCATCCAAGAACAAGATCTTCGGTGCATGCATCAGTGCTGCTGCGATTTCACAACGACGTTTCTGTCCACCGGATAAAGTCTTATATTTTTTCTTCGTGATGTCCCCAAGCTTTAGTATTTCTGTCAATTTGTCGTACTGCTGCTGTGCTTGCTTTTTCGAGATACCATGCAAGATCCCACGGCAGAGCAGATTCTCCTTCACCGTCAGCAATTCATCCAGACAGTTCTGCTGATACACGATTCCAATTGCTTCACGAATCTTGTTATCTTCTTTTCCAAGTTCATATCCACAGACCGACACCTTCCCGCCATCCGGCTTTAGTAAAGTTGCAAGCATATTGATGACCGTCGTTTTTCCGGCACCGTTTACGCCTAAAAATCCAATCAGACTTCCCTCCTTTACCCGGAAGGAAATATGGTCTACTGCCACCTGCTCTCCGTATCGTTTTGTAAGCTCCTGTACCTCGATGCAATAATTACTCATTTCGTTTTCTCTCTTTCTGTTCCTGCCAAATGCAATCTGTAGTTTTTCACTGACAAAATCAAGTTACGTTTCTATTACTGTCTGCATCTTAACAGAAGGAGTCCGTATTGCAATACACCAAAAGCCAAGTTGCGTCTGCCTCACACTAAGTTGCAAAACTCCGGGGTTAAGTTGCATCAAAAAAGTCTCAAGCAATGTATCACATCACTTGAGACTCGTTTTGTCTTCCCTATAAACCAAGCAATTCTCTCGCGTTCCGGTTCGTAATCTCTATCACTTCCTCCGAAGTGATTCCGCGAAGCTCTGCAATCTGCTTTGCCACCAGAGACAGATACTTTGAATCATTCCGGGAACCACGGTGCGGTTCCGGTGCAAGATACGGACAGTCTGTCTCCAAGAGAATTCTGTCCTCCGGCATTGTCGCTACAACCTCTTTTAACTTCTTGGCGTTCTTGAAAGTAACTACACCACCGATACCAAGATACAGTCCAAGGCCTAAGAACAGTTCTGCCATCTCGCTTCCGTACGCATAACAATGCAGGATGCCACGGATCCGCTGTCCGCGTGACTTTGCCGCCTCTATCTCTTCCTTCATCACATCGTAGGTGTCCTGTGCCGCATCTCGGCTGTGGATCGATACCGGCAAGTCCTTCTCTGCCGCCAGCTGCAGTTGTTTACGGAACCAATAAATCTGTTCTTCCTTATTATCCTTATCCCAATAGTAATCAAGACCAATCTCACCTACCATCACAATGCGTTCCTTAGCGCACTGCTCCGACAGCCATGCAAATTTCTCTTCATTCAGTTCTTTTACATTGGACGGATGCACACCCACTGCTCCATACAGAAAATCATACTGCTTTACCAGTTCCACCGTTGTCTTGGTCGACGGCAGATCCGCACCGATATTTACGATTTTCTCAACACCTGCTTCTTTCATGCTTTGCAAGAGCGCGTCTCTATCCTCGTTAAATGCTTCATCATCATAATGCGCATGTGTATCAATTATCATAATAATTCCTTTCTTATACTAACCATTTTCATTAGACATCTTCCGTTTAATCCCTGTTCTGATTGTACATACTGTCAAACCATTCATCCCGTGGGTCGGGCGTCGGGGTTACTTGTGTATCATACACTGCATCATTTTCGGGGTCAACCTCGTCCGGAAGGATTCCGTCATGATCGGATTCGTTCTCACCTGACTCAGAATCTACTGTCTCGTCGTCGCTTTCCGGTTCCTCCGGCACATACACCACACCGCTTTCCGGGTCAATCACAGCACCATACGGCAATCCTGTCTCCGGGTCAATCGGCTCTCCAAACGCATTATACTGTACGTCATCTTCCTCATCCGTTTCATCTTTCTCCGGCTCTATATAATCTGCAAATCCCACGCGCGGCAGTCCTTCGTGAATCTGCTCCATATAAGTCTGCCAGATGCGACCGGGATAACTATTGCCTGCAAGATCATCCACCTTCTTCGGATAATCACAGCCAACCCACACTCCCGTCGTATAGTAAGACGTATACCCGACGAACCATCCATCCTTCCGGTTCGTAGCAGTTCCGGTCTTTCCGGCTGCGATGGCGTTACTTAAGTTTACTTTCCGTCCGGTACCCTTCGTCATGACACCTTCGAGCACATCCGTCATCATCCGCGCAGCATTGGTCTCATAGATACGTTTCTTCTCTGTCTCTTCCCCCACCAGCACACGCCCGTCTGCATCTGTAATCATAACAATACAGCTCGGTGTCCGGTATACGCCGTCATTGGCAAGTGTAGCAAATCCCGCTGTCATCTCAACTGCACTCACACCGTAGGTGAATCCGCCCAGTGACACCGCCGGCACATAATCCGTAGGCACAATACGAGAGAAATTCATATTCAGAAGATACTGTAATCCGGTCTCGATTCCAAGCTCCAGGAACTTCTTCCACGCTACCGTATTCGAAGACTGCTCTACGGCATTCCGTACCGTAATCTCACCGGAATAAGCATTGCCGGAGTTCTTCGGTCCACCTTCAAAATACTCATCCATTACTAAGTCTTCCGTTCCCAGTCCCCGCTCAAACAACGGTGTATAGATTAGGAGGGGCTTAATTGCACTTCCCGCCTGCCTTGCCGACTGATATGCACGATTCAGCGTATAACCGGCAAACTCCTGCGTCCTTCCACCGATGATAGCGACCACTTTACCGCTCTCATTATCAATACACGCTGCCGAGCCCTGTAGCTCGTATACGCCATCTTTACTTACCTCTGTAAATCCAGCCAGCTCATCGTCGAGCGCAGTTTGCAACCCTTCTTGCAGTTTCGGGTCGATTGCCGTATAGATACGGTATCCTTCCGTGAACAGGCTGCGCTGTACCGCATAATATAATTCATAATACAGTTCTTCGTATTCCGCTTTCTCTTCTTCGCTCTCGAATTCATTTTGAAATTCGAACCCTCTTGCCTGCATCAGGGTGCGAATTGCACAGTAGTAGCTGTAGGTCTCCGCATAGTCCTGTTTTTCTTTCTTCGGACGGTCTAGTGTAATCACCTCATTGACCGCATCAGAATACTCTGCTTCCGTAATCTCGCCACATTCTTTTAGCTGCAGTAAAACACGGTCGCGACGTTCTACCGTATTCTCATAGGACGCAACCGGGTCATATTTTGTCGGATTATTGGGAATTGAGCAAAGAAACGCCGTCTCTGACAAGGACAACGCCGATGCCGTTTTATTAAAATACCCCACAGCTGCTGCCTGTAAGCCATAATATCCATTGGCAAAGTATATATTGTTCAGATAAAACTCCAGAATCTCTTCCTTACTGTACAGCTTTTCCAGTTCTGCCGCCAGAAACAACTCTGTGATTTTCCGTTCCAACGTTACCTCTCTTGTCAGGTAGATATTCCGCGCCAACTGCTGCGTAATCGTGCTTCCCCCTCGATATACGCCCTGGTTCTTCAAATACGAATACACGGCTACAGCATTCGCCTTTAGGTCATATCCCGGATGTGACCAGAACTTGCGGTCCTCGGTCACAATCATACAGTCAATGGCTGCCTGTGGGATATCCTTGTAATCCAGATAATACACATCCTTCTCATCCTTTAGCGACGACAACAGACTTCCGTCTGCCGCATACACCAGACTGGTCTCCTGTGCACGAAAATCCTCGATGCGTGAGGTTCGGGCAATCGCTACCGCAGCATCACGGTATTGATTGATTTTGTCAAGATACGGCTTTGCATAGAGAAATCCTATCAGCAAACCAAAGGTTAACAGGCAAAACAAAGAACCTCCGATGATTAGTCCGAGGTAACGGTGCTTTTTCTGTTTGTTCTTATTCTTCTTCATATAATATATATTCGTCGTTTCTCTATCAAATATCAAGTGTTTTCCTTTGCTTTAACCTTAGAAAACACTTGACATTACGGTTTCTCATGATAAAATACAAACAATCTTATAAAATCTAAGCAAAGAACGGGAGTATTAAGCGTCCTCGGTATTTCAGAGAGCTGTCGGAAGGTGCAAGACAGCATTACCGCCGCCCAACTCGCCCGGGAGCTTTGGAGCTGAACGAAGAGTAGGCATCCACGGGACTTCCCGTTACAGAAGACAGAGTGCAGCATTTATGCTGAATCGGTGTGGTACCGCGGAAAGTCAGCCTTTTCGTCTCCGACTGGGAGACGGAAGGGCTTTTATTATTGTCCGTATCCCGAAAAACAACGTAAACAAAGACCATAATATTCGCCGTAAGGCAGAACGGAGGACATCCATGTCAACGATGTACGATCCTAAGTCCATTGAGAAGAAATGGCAGAAAATCTGGAGTGACGAGAAGGCATTCAAGACCGGAACCGACTACTCCAAACCGAAATTTTACGCATTGGTAGAATTCCCTTACCCGTCAGGCCAGGGTCTTCATGTAGGTCATCCCCGTCCGTACACTGCGCTCGACATCATTTCCAGAAAACGTCGTATGCAGGGTTACAACGTACTGTATCCCATGGGTTGGGATGCATTCGGACTTCCGACCGAAAACTACGCAATCAAGAATCACATTCATCCGAAGCTTGTTACCGAGAACAATGTAGCCCGTTTCAAAGAGCAGTTACAGTCTCTTGGTTACTCCTTTGATTGGGACAGAGAAATCAATACCACTGATCCGAATTACTTTAAGTGGACCCAGTGGATTTTCTTACAGCTGTTTAAGAAAGGCTTAGCATACAAGAGCGAGATGCCGATTAACTGGTGTACCTCCTGTAAGGTAGGTCTTGCGAACGAAGAAGTTGTAAACGGTGGCTGCGAGCGTTGTGGTGCTCCGGTTGTCCGCAAGGTGAAAAGCCAGTGGATGTTAAAGATTACCGAGTACGCTGACCGTCTGATCTCTGACCTTGATCAGGTAGACTATATTGAGAAGGTTAAGGTATCCCAGAAGAACTGGATCGGTCGCAGCGAAGGTGCTGAGGTAGACTTTAAGCTCTCCGGAAAGGAAGACGTACTTCGCGTTTACACGACCCGTCCGGATACCCTGTTTGGTGCAACCTACATGGTTATCTCTCCGGAGCATCCGTACATTGAAAAATACAAAGACGAGATTAAAAACTTTGACGCATTGATGGCTTACCGTCAGGAAGCTGCCAAGAAGTCTGACTTTGAGCGTACCGAGCTTGTAAAGGATAAGACCGGTGTTTGCATCGACGGACTTACCGCAATCAACCCGGTTAACGGCAAAGAGATTCCGATCTGGATCTCCGATTATGTACTCATGTCTTATGGTACCGGCGCTATCATGGCTGTTCCGGCACACGATGAAAGAGACTGGGATTTTGCGAAGAAGTTTGATCTTCCGATTATCGAAGTAGTAGCAGGCGGCAACGTACAGGAAGAAGCATTTACCGATGTTGCAACCGGAAAACTCATCAACTCCGATTTCCTGAACGGTCTTGAAGTTGCCGATGCTAAGAAAACCATCATCGAATGGCTGACTGAAAAAGGCATCGGTACCAAGAAAGTAAACTTCAAGCTCCGTGACTGGGTATTCTCCCGTCAGCGTTACTGGGGCGAGCCGATTCCGCTTGTAAAATGTGACAAGTGCGGTTTTGTTCCGCTTGATGAAAGCGAGCTTCCGTTACTGTTACCGGAGGTAGAGAGCTACCTTCCGACCGACAACGGTGAATCTCCGCTTGCAACCATGACCGACTGGGTAAATACCACTTGTCCTTGCTGTGGCGGCCCTGCAAAGCGTGAGACCGACACCATGCCGCAGTGGGCAGGTTCTTCCTGGTATTTCTTACGTTACATCGACCCGAGCAACAACGATGCTTTCGCAAGCAAGGAAGCTCTGGACTACTGGATGCCGGTTGACTGGTACAACGGCGGTATGGAGCACACCACACTCCACTTACTGTACTCCCGTTTCTGGCACAAGGTACTGTTTGACCTTGGCTATGTAAGCACTCCGGAGCCGTATCAGAAACGTACCTCCCACGGTATGATTCTCGGTGAGAACGGTGAGAAGATGTCCAAGTCCCGCGGTAACGTTGTTAACCCGGACGATATCGTAAATGAATTCGGTGCAGATACCCTTCGTACTTACGAGATGTTCATCGGTGCATTTGACTTAAGCGCATCCTGGTCTCAGGAAGGTGTTCGCGGATGCCGCAGATTCCTCGACCGTGTATGGAAGTTGCAGGAGTTCCTTGTAGATGGTGATTCCTACTCCAAGGAGATGGAAACCAAGATGCATCAGACCATCAAGAAGGTAAGCCAGGACTTCGAAGCGATGAAGTTTAACACTGCAATCGCAGCAATGATGTCTCTGGTAAATGACTTCTATAAGATTGGCAAGGTTACCAATGCTGAGTTCAAGACCCTTCTGGTTCTCTTAAACCCGGTTGCTTCCCACATGACCGAAGAACTCTGGGAGATGATGAACTACGGCGGTCGCCTGTACCAGACCTCTTGGCCGGAATGGGATGAAGCAAAAACCATCGAGTCTACCATCGAAATCGCCGTTCAGATCAACGGTAAGATTAAGGCTACCATGGATATTCCGGTAGACGAGACTCAGGAGAACGTTATTGCTAAGGCACACGCTATCGAAGCAGTGGCTGCTATCCTTGAAGGCAAGACCATCGTGAAGGAAATCTATGTAAAGGGCCGTATCCTGAATATCGTAGTGAAGTAAATTTTTGTAACGCATCTTTTCAATATAAACAAAGGCTAAACAAAAAGCATTCTGCAGACGCTTAACCCGAGTAACGCAGAATGCTTTTTATTTTCATTTATTTGCAAAGCTTTCCTGTTTTTGCTATACTTTGTATCGATTACAACCGATAAGGAGATTTGCCGTGATTTGCAAATACTGTGGCGCTTCCTATGCTGACAATTTGCTGAACTGTCCGTTTTGCCGGACGGAAAATCCATTGGAAGCACAAAAACAAAAAAAATCCATCTTTAAAAAATATGACCGAGAAGCAGATGCCATCCGTGAGGAACTGGCACACTATCCGCGTAAGGCAGCAAATGCCTTTACCCAAAAATTTCTTATCGGAGTCGTTATCGCCGTTGTTGTCGCGGCACTGATTGCCGTTCTCTGTATCGTACTGGTCCGTAAAAGCTCGCAGGTCAGCTACAACAAACACCTGAATCACGAAGCTGTTATGAATGAATATCTGGACAACGCCGACTACGAAAGTATGGTACAATATCTGGACTCCCTTGAAAAGCCAACGGACTATGACAAATACTATCAGGTAAAACGCCTCTATGATGCATATGCCGACACAATTGAACTCGATGCCTCTCTCCGTGAACAACGTACGGATATCCCCTACGACGTCTGGCTGGACGGAGCAGAATTCTATGTCGGTCGCCAGATGGTGCAAGCCCACTTTGTTTTTTATTACTATGACCTTTATAAAGACAATTCCGGTTTTATCGGTAATAAAAAAGCTTTGGACGAGATTTATCAGTGGACCGTTGACCGATTCAAAGGATATGGTCTCGAGGATGCAGAGCTTGTTGCCATCCGACAAGATGAAGACCCTGAAGAATTGCGTGCCATCAAAGAAAAATTGATAAAATATTATTGGAGCGAAGTAACAGAAACGGAGGAGAACCGATGATTTGTCCTTATTGCGGCGGCCAAGTCGCCTTTCACGAAGTCGCCTGTCCCTACTGCGGACAGGAAAATCCGGACGGAATCTTTTTTCAAAACGAAGTCCGTCAAAAGATTGAACACAACGTTCTGCTACGCCCGTTCCTGATGAAGCAAAAACGTCCGGAACTGCTACGCCGTGTTTTCACAAGAATTGTCTGGATTTTGATTCCGGTCAATATTCTTATGCTTTTCTTCGTCTTTTGGTTCTCTATTTCCTATGAAAAACAGGCAAAGAAGGATTCTTTTTCTGAAGTTTACCTTGCCGAGATTAACCAATATGACAATCGCTCGTTTGAAAACTTTTATATGTTTGCAATGGAGCTGGCGGATGACTTGGAATATGGCAGACCGATTAGCAACACCGTCGACTCTACGATGATTATGAATTTGTGTTCTGCTCTGGAAGATACCGAAGGCGAAGCAATTCAAGAAGATTTTCACCAGTTTGGCGTTGCTTACTTTCGTGGATATTTGGGACTGTCCGATGAAGCAACCACCTATCTTGAGCGTAACGAGGAAGGGCTCTTTGTCTCCAGTGCATACCACCAAGAAGCCATCGAACTGGGCAAAGAAGCCATTGCAAAATTAGCGGAACAGGAGGAAACACCATGAGCAGTGCAGCTATTTTTGGATTTTGTATAATTGTAGCTTTGGTTGGCGTTGTTCTGGCAATTCCGGCTGCAATACTTTATGTAGCATATACCCGCTGGAATGACCTTTATAAAGTAAAATTTATGTCGTCGCTTGCAACCGTTGTTCTCGTAATCACTTTGTGTGTTGTACTCTTTTCCATCGGTTATGTCGCCATCCGCATGGGGACTTCCTCTCACGGAGATGTTAATTCCCGCATGAAGCGCTTATCCCATTACGCAGATAACAACTTCTATGAAGGCCTCTCTACCCAGATGCAGATAAAGGAAGCCTACGAAGAAGAATTTGAGCCATACTGGGAACGACTTCTGATGCACGACTACACATTCAAGTACCGCGTTTATCATGCAGCTGAGGAAGCAGGACTCGGAGATGAATATAAGAAAAAAGCAGAAAAATACGAAACTCTGATGAAAAACCTCTGTGAAAATCCGGTCTATCCGGCAAATCACCCATATGCAGAGTATTTCTTAGAGAAAAGTACAAAATGATTCTTTACAAGCACGCCGGTTGTGTGTAAAATACACTTCGGTTAGTTATGTAACGCGCATCTGCGGGATCCGGACGGTAACATTTCCGCACAACCTGCAAATCTTAAGCGCAGAAAGGATATCACATTGAAAAAGCAAGTATGTCTCGTAGTAATGGACGGTATCGGCTTCAGCAAAACCGGTCTCGGTGATGCAGTAACCGAAGCAAACACCCCTACTCTCGACTGGTTCTTAAAGAACTGTCCGAACACCCGCCTGAAAGCACACGGCAGCGCTGTTGGTCTTCCCAGTGATGACGACATGGGTAACAGTGAAGTTGGTCACAACGCACTCGGCTGTGGTCAGGTATATTCCCAGGGTGCAAAGCTCGTAAACGAATCCATCGAAAGCGGCAAGATGTACGCTTCCGAAGCTTGGAACGAAGTAATTGACAACGTAAAGGCAAATGATTCGACCTTACATTTCCTCGGACTTCTCTCCGACGGTAATGTACACTCGAACATTTCCCACCTTTTAAATATGTTAAAGCAGGCAAAGGCTTCCGGCGTAAAGAAGGTTCGTATCCACACCTTACTTGACGGCCGTGATGTACCGGCTACTTCCGCACTCAACTACATTGATATGTTGGAAAACTGCCTCAAAGAATTAAACGACGCATCCTTCGACGGCAAGATCGCCAGCGGCGGCGGACGTATGAAGGTTACCATGGACCGTTACGAAGCTAACTGGGGCATGGTGAAGCTTGGCTGGGATACCCACGTTCGTGCCATCGGCCGTCAGTTTGCAACTGCTACCGAAGCTATCGAGACCTACCGTGCTGAGACCGGCGCTATCGACCAGGATCTTCCGGCATTTGTTATCGCTGAGAACGGTACTCCGGTTGGCCCGATCGTTGACAAGGACAGCGTAGTTCTCTACAACTTCCGTGGCGACCGCGCAATCGAGATTTCCAAGGCATTTGACTGTGACGAGTGTCCGGAATTTGACCGCGGACCGAAGCCGGATGTTGTATATGCAGGTATGCTGCAGTATGACGGAGACTTAAAGCTTCCGAAGCGTTTCCTCGTAAATCCTCCGGAAATCACCAACACCCTCTCCGAGCTGCTTGTAAATGCAAAGCTCAACCAGTTCGCAGTATCTGAGACTCAGAAATATGGTCACGTTACCTACTTCTGGAACGGTAACAAGAGTGGTAAATTCAGCGAAGAGCTTGAGACCTACATGGAGATTCCGTCCGACAACGTAAGCTTCGACGAGCGTCCGTGGATGAAGTCCGCAGACATCACCGATGCTGTTATCGATGCAATCAAGTCTGAGAAGTACGACTTCATCCGTTGCAACTTCCCGAACGGCGATATGGTTGGTCACACCGGCAGCATGGAAGCTACCATCGTTGGTGTAGAAGCAGTTGATCTTGGTCTTGCACGTCTTAAGAAGGTATGTGACGAATACGGCGTTACCCTCTTAATCACCGCTGACCACGGTAATGCAGACGAAATGCTTGAGAAGAACAAGAAGGGCGAAGTACAGGCTCGTACTGCTCACTCCCTGAATCAGGTTCCGTTCATCATCTACGATAAGAACACTACCTACGTAGTGAAGGACGGCGAGTACGGTCTTGCAAACGTTGCTCCTACCGTTGCAGCAATCTTCGGACTGAAGGCTCCGGAATGCTGGGAAGCAAGCATGATCTAATCGGAAAATGATATGATTGTTCACGACCCCGACTCTTTAGACTGTCGGGGTCGTTTTTTTACTATTTTTACCCTGAATCAACCATCTGTTGAGTGTTTTTTCTCCGTTTGGTTGAGAAAAATGCCCCAAAAACAACTTTTAGGCTGTTCACTTCTGTATTTTCGAATGCTATAGTAATGGCATAAACAACAGTGCACTGAATGTTACAGACAAAAATTTCACAAAACAGATGCCTTCACACAAGACATCAGATCACAAAAAACATTCCCTGCAGTTTGGAAGCTGCAGAAAAAAGAAAGGATATTAAAATACTATGGAAACTATGACATTAGGAAGAAGAATTGCTCAGCTTAGAAAAGAAAAAGAATTAAAGCAGGATGACCTCGCACAGATGTTAGATGTCAGCCCGCAGGCAGTCAGCAAATGGGAAAATGACCAGACCTGTCCCGACATCAGCCTGCTGCCGCGTCTGGCAAGCATCCTCGGCGTATCCGTTGACGAACTGCTTTCCGGAAAACAAGAACCTGCAGTCCGCATTCTCCCCGCAGAACAGAGAAAAGACATTAACGATATGATGCTTCGTTTTGTTGTAGATTCCGCAGAAGGCGACAAAGTCCGTATGAATCTTCCGGTTGCCCTGCTTCAGCTTGCTCTTGATACGGGTATGGGACTCCCTCAGGTGTCCGGTAATGACGCGCTCAAGAATATCGATCTTCGTCAGGTAATGGATCTGATTCATCACGGAGCCATCGGCAACATCTTTGAAGTAGAATCCGCAAACGGCGATACGGTACGTCTCTTTGTAGAATAAGAAGAAACCATCAAAACCATGTTCTTAAAATGAGGGGTAATTATGAAAATACAAATCAAAGAAGCAGGCGGACATAAATTTTGTCTTCCCATACCAACCGGTTCCGTTTTTGGTCACCTTACCGCAGCATTCCTGCCACGTGTCCTGAAAGATGAAGATATTACCATCACCAGAAAGCAGGCATATCAGTTCCTCAAGGAACTGCGCCGCTATAAAAAGCAACACCCTGATTGGATTTTGGTCGATATCCAGAGTGCTAACGGAGATACGGTGAAGATAACCGTATAGACAATCCACCGATTATCCGCTAAACTGTATCCGTATGCACCGATTCAATCGGACACAATATTATCACGAAAGGACACAAACCAATGAGTTTTTCCAAATACCTCGATTCCAAACGAAGCGATGTAAAGCAACTCGTAGCGGAATTGAAAAAAAGTTTTCTCTACGTAAGCGTGTTAGGCGTTGACATCAAAGCCACGAGCTTTCGCGTAGACAAAAACACCTCCAACATTAACCCCGGTAACGATGTAGAATGCGGCTTTGTCATCAAGATGAGTAACGGACACGAGTTCTATGAATATTCTCTGGACGATATCTCCGGCGACATGCGTACTCTGGCACAGGAAATCGTATCCTCCCTTACGTTAAGCGATTCCCTGAAGGGCAATACCATTAAAGGCGGCATTCTTGCAGATGAACCGCTTGTAAAATCCTTTACAAGACCCGGCGATTTCGATTCTTATACAGAAAAGGACTTGCTGAATTACTGTAAGGACCTCTGCGGTACCTTATCTGCAAAATCAGAGCACATCCTGAATGCCATTGTAATCTTAGGAAAGATTGAAGTGTCCAAACTCTTCATTTCCGAACACCGTGAACTTGACCAGAATTACACTTGGGCATCCGGAACAATGGTTGCTATTTATAACGAAAACGACAAGACCATCCAGTCCTATGAGATGACAGGTGATCCGACACTGAAAGAAGTCCTCACCGGCTTGTCTGCAAAAGTTGACGCTCTGGTACATAAAGCTCACATGCTTACCCTTGCCAAGCCCATTGAGCCCGGCGTATATGATGTTATTACAGACCCCTCCATTACCGGTCTCATTGCACACGAAGCATTTGGCCACGGTGTGGAGATGGATCAGTTCGTAAAAGACAGAGCACTCGCAAAGCAGTACGTCGGAGACTATGTCGCTTCCCCTATCTGCAACATGAGAGACGGCGCAGCCTCTGCCCTGAGTGTAGCGTCCTACTTCTTTGATGATGACGGCGTACTGGCAGGAGATACACAGATTATCAAAGACGGTATCCTCGTAACAGGCATCTCTGACCTTGCATCCGCTACCCAGCTTGGCACTGCTCCTACCGGTAACGGCAGACGAGAGACCTCCCGCCGTAAAGCATATGCAAGAATGACCAACACATATTTTGAAAAAGGAACTGATAAGCTGGAGGATATGATTGCAAGCATCGACCACGGCTATATGCTGTTTGAGACCAACAACGGCATGGAAGATCCGAAAAACTGGGCAATCCAGTGCGTAGCACAGTACGGCATCGAAATCGTAGACGGAAAACTGACAGATAACTGGGTATCGCCTGTTGTAATGAGCGGCTATGTACCTGACCTGTTAAAGTCAATTTCCATGATTTCAGATGAGATTGAGATGAGTGGCGCAGGATTTTGCGGAAAGGGCTATAAGGAATGGGTTCGCGTCAGTGACGGCGGTCCCGCTCTGAAGGTTAGGGTGAAATTAGGATGACAAACGTAATTGAACTTTTGAAAAAGAACACACAGGTCAGCGACTACAAGATTAACCTGACACACAAAGAAAGCTACGAGCTTTTCTTCGTAAAGGGTAAATTAGAGACGACCAGAAGAACCAATACCTGTGACAAAGAAATAACGGTATATGTAAATCACGGGGATTTCAAGGGTGACTCTGCCTTTATCATCTACCCTTCCACAACTCCGGAAGAAATCGAGACACTGATCCAGCAGGCAGTAGAGAAGGCTCTGCTGATTGACAACCCAATGTACGAATTACCGACAGCCGGTACCGGACAGTTCCAAGTAGAAAGTAATTTTCAAGGACTCTCCCTGAACGACATTGCCGGTGTGATTGCAGATGCGGTATTTCATGCTGAGGGCGACAACAATACCTCCCTGAACTCCGTAGAAATCTTTGTAAATCAGATTACCGAGACAGTAATCAACAGCCGCGGTATCGACAAAACACAGATAAAATACAATGCAATGGTAGAAACCATTCCTACCTATAACGGCAGTAAAGAAAGTGTTGAGCTGTATCACCAGTATAATTTCAGCTCTCTGGACAGTGATGCTATCAGTGAAGAAATCCGGAAAAAACTGCAGGAAGTCAAGGCACGCTACGAGGCTACAAAGCCGGAAGCAACTTTGGAAGGCAATGTTATCCTGAATAAGCTGGAACTGTCGGAGTTATTCGCCGACATCGCCTACGACTTAAACTACAGTGCCGTATATTCCAAGGCAAATGTTCACAGCAAAGGCGATATGATTCAAAAAGAACTGAGCGGCGATGCCATCAATATCACGATGGTCGGTGAGGCGGACGGCAACATCGGCAGTGCCAAGTTCGATCCGGACGGCATGGCTCTGACCGACATTCAGCTTGTGGAGAACGGCAAAGCCATCAATTACTTCGGTTCCAACCGTTTCGGTCAATACCTTGGCGAAACCCCTACCGGTATGCTACGATGCCTCAAGGTTGCACCCGGAACCGCGAATGCG
This sequence comes from Lachnospiraceae bacterium, assembly GCA_045593785.1. Classification (GTDB taxonomy): domain Bacteria; phylum Bacillota; class Clostridia; order Lachnospirales; family Lachnospiraceae; genus SZUA-448. The sequence goes on along the minus strand of JAZNXH010000063.1, from coordinate 1,436 downwards.
GGAAGCTTCACTCAGTCTCCCTGCCTCGAGGTGTTATCCATGTCAGGACTTCAGGTAGACTCCTACAACGATTACATCGGCGGCGAGGTTCGTCTGGCATATTACAATGACGGCAATTCCATCACTCCGGTTACCGGTATCTCCATCACCGGAAAACTCAGTGAGGTTCTGAATAGTATCCGTCTTTCTGAGGACATTGCGGTACATGACAAATATATGGGTCCGGAAAAAGCACTCCTCAGCGGCATGAAGATTTTCTAAACAAAAGGAATGGCAAATTTGAGATAACCTCAATTTGCCATTCCATATTTTTATCTTCACTTACACTTCTTTGCATTCTTGCGGTTCTCATTAATAACAATTCCCCACAGAATGACCAGACCCAATATACCTATACCAAGCCACAATCCATCACTTCGCAGGAAACTATCCTCCGGCAGTTTCGGAAACATAACGCTTCCAAGTACAATACACAGCGCAAACATTGCTGTGCCAACAAATGTAACGATACACTTGCGTCTTACCACTAGTTTCTTCTCAACCTCTGCATAATCTGCAACTTTTTTCAAGGTCTCCCTTGTCTCTTTTTCCATCGTCTCACTTTTCCTTTCCCCATCAATCACTTCTTTGATATCGACCTCATAAAACTCAGCCAATTCAACCAAAATACCCAGTTCCGGCATCGTGTTTCCGTTTTCCCAACGGGATACACTCCGCGAAGATACACCAAACTTCTCTGCCAGCTCTTCCTGGGTAAGGCCCTTTTCTTTTCGTAAGTCTCGCAGAAAAGCTCCTATTTTCATCTGATCAATCATTTTGCTTTCTCCTTTCAAGGTCTATCATCACAGAAAAGGCAAAAGAAAACCACGTCATAAAGTGAGAAATGACGTAGTTTCCACCGGACACTTCTGTCTTATTGCTCATTTTCAACAAAATTACTTATGAAATCCCGTAATCGTAACCTCCGCTACCCGGTTCTCCAGCTCGTCCTTCACCTCGACACGGTAATAACAGGTCGAGCGGCCGTTCTTCACGCAGAACGCTTCCGCAATTAAACGTTCACCCTTTGCCACACCGACATATGCGATATTCGAGCTCAGGGATACCGTGCGCATCTCTTCATGGTTATTCGCAACCGCAAATGCAAAATCCGCAAGCACAAATGGCACACCGCCCATCAGTCCACCCATGGCATTCTTATGACGGTCAGCTATCGTCAGACTGCATCTTGCATATCCCTCACGGAATTCATCTATGATCATGCCGTTCTCCGTTGCAAAACGGTCGTGGCTGAATATCTCTCTTACTTCTTCTAGTGTTTTCATCTTACTTTATCCCCTTCTTACATCTGGAACGATTTACGCGGGAACAATCCCGAATCGGAATCCGGTTCCCCACCTACATAAAGGTGCGAGGTATCACCCAGACACCGTACA
>JAZNXH010000062.1:0-21877 GCA_045593785.1 Lachnospiraceae bacterium | reverse complement strand
GTTCATCAAAGCATTGCTCCGCAATGTACCGGACCTGCAGGTAGATTCCGAGCACATGATGATTATCAGTCCGGACGAAGGCGCTATGAGCCGTGCCGTATATTTTGCAAACGTAATCGGCGTAGACATGGGTATGTTCTACAAGAGACGTGATTACACCGTTATCGAGAACGGTCGCAATCCGATTGTCGCACACGAATTCCTCGGTGCGGATGTTGAAGGCAAAGATGTTATCGTTATTGATGATATGATTTCCTCCGGCGACAGCTGTTTTGACGTAGCAAAAGAGCTGAAGAAGAGAAAAGCCGGCAGAATTTTTATCTGCGCAACCTTCGGTCTTTTCACCAACGGACTGAAGAAGTTTGACGAGGCATACGAAAGCGGTCTGATTTACCGCGTCATCACAACAAACCTGATTTATCAGACAGACGAGCTTCTGTCCAAGCCGTATTACATTTCGGCAGACATGAGCAAATATATCGCCCTGTTGATTGATACCTTGAACCATGACCGTTCCATCAGCGACCTGCTCGACCCGACGGAACGTATCCGCAACATCATCAGCAAATATAAAAAATAACATTCTGCAGGGCATTCTCTGCAGAGGCAATTTTGGGGTTTATATAAAAGAGGGTGTCCCGAAACTATGATTTCTCTAATCAAAGCTTCGGAACACCCTCTTCTACTTTTTCGGTATCCCCATCAGGTCTTTCATTCCATCCGATTCCTGATTAGCAGCCCCGGTAAATCCTCCTTCTGCCGGAGTTGATATTGACTCAAACTCATACACATCCAGATATGCGTCCAATTCCTCTTCGGAATCCGGTCCAAGCGGCACGGACCCGGTACAATCCATCGAGGAGCAGGCATTCACTTGCGGTTCTGTGATACGATATGGGTTCTCCACACGATTGAACAACTCATCCTTATTCTTTCTCATGCAAACTCCAATCCTTTCTATAATAATATTGCATGAAGATAGCATTTCACATATCACAGTTGATTATTCCTACATTTACTTTCCGCCAATCATTGCGTATAATACGACTTAAGATTTTCTTTGAAAGGATTTCCTGCATTATGGCCTATCGCTTCGTTGCCATCGATGTAGATGGCACACTGCTTGACAATAATAAAAATTTAAGTCAATACACCAAAGACACGATTCAACGTTGCATTGCAAAGGGCATCACCGTCTGCATCTGTACCGGACGTCCGGTGCAGACCATCGACCGCTTCGTTGACCTGCTTGGCAGCCAAGAATTCCCTGCCATCCAAGAGATGCCATTTATCCTTTATAATGGCGCCATGGTCGCAGTCGGACAGAAACACGAAATTATCTTTGAACAGCCCTTGTCTGAAAATGCCGGCAAGACGCTCCTGTCTCTCGGACAAAAACTTGGTTCTACCCTGATTGCATGGTCCAAAAGCAATCTCTATGTCAACGAATTCAATGCCCGCATCGAAAATTATTGCACCATCACTCCTGTTGAACCGCTTTTAATTACCGACACGGAGAAGTTGGCAAAACAAGGTATCACCAAAATGATCTGGTATGACGATGCAGAACGTATGCCGGCACTGATTGACGCAGTAAATACCGACCAGGTATCACAGGAGATTAACTACTTTACCTCCAATCCGCTCTTCTTGGAACTGGTAGACAAGCGTTGCTCCAAAGGTCTTGCTATGGATCAACTAATCCGGCACTTAGGCATCCCTCGTGAAGAGACCATTGCCATCGGCGACGGTTACAATGATATTCCGATGCTGGAGTTTGCAGGACTCGGCATTGCCATGGGCAACGCCTGCGATGCAGTCAAAGCTGCCGCCGATACGGTTACCGACACGAACGACAACGATGGTGTTGCAAAAGCGTTGGTACGATATTTCTCTCTTTAATACGACCAAAAGCACTCTTGTTCTTCACAACACACTCGCCCAAAAGCGAACACAACCAATACTCAAAACCACAAAAAAGGATATCTCAAAAGTCTTACGACTCATAAGATATCCTTTATTATTTGTTTTTCTCTCAAAGCTTACTCAGTCTCTAACTGACTCTCATGCTTCTCAAAGAAGTCCACTCTCGGCTCCAGGAACTTGAACTCGTGCGTTGCCGGGTCATCCATGAACGCGGTCAACGGCTCAAAGATATAATTCCAATCAAATACTCTCTCATCCACATTCAGATACTCACGTACCTTCTCACATCCTGAAGGAGCAATCGGATGAAGCAATGCCATCGCAACACGTACACCATACAAAGAATCAATCAGTACCTGACGGCGAAGTTCATCGTTATCGGTCGTATCTGCAGTACGGATATTATTTACCCAGTACTTATTCATGTTACGGATTAAGGTATCCAATACATAAGTAATCTTATGGAACTGATGATCATACATATTCTGCTCATAGGTCAGAATGGATTCCTTTGCTTCCTCTATAATCTTCTCAGATACAGTACCCTCCGGCAACTTACCATCGTAATACTTCTGTAAGGTGTAGAAACAGGAACGTACGATACGGTTAAATACGTTTGTCAGAAGATTACCATCTTTTAATACCGGATCGGCGCCGTTACGCTCTTCTTCCGGCAGATACACCTGCGGATCAAAGCTTACACTCTTGTTCGCAAGACCAAGGCTTAAGAAATGCATACGCATCTGCTCAGCGGTATAGAACGCTAACAGATCCTGTGCCATCGGCGGCTTAATCGAACCGCTGCTGCTCGCCTTCTTATTCATAAACAGGATATGATTGTTCGGAACAAGGAAGGTATTACGAAGTCCCATGGTCTCAAACATTGCCTGCTGTGCAATACCATAAAAATATATATTGTCTTGTCCAATGAACTGGGTTACCACAGCATCTTCACTGTTCCACCACTTCAGCCACTCATCTTTGTCACAGCCCTGCTGCTCAAGATATGCCTTCGTGAAAGAAATCGGTGCCCAAAGAGATTCCGGCCATACCCAGAAAGTCAGGTCAGACAGACCTTCAGTCTCCGGAAGCGGTACGCCCCACTCAATATTGCCGGACAGACGGAACGGAACCAGCGTCTTACCGGTACGGCAGTTGATATCTTCCTTCGCCAGTACATCTCTTGCCTTCTCACGGTCATCCAGATTCTTAAATACAAAAGTATAAGAATTCTTATTATCATCAATCACTTCATGCTCCGGGAACTGTGCACGCAGTGCATCAAGATCCTCTACCAGCTTCTTCTGCACATAGATATACGGCGGCTTTAAGAACTCTTCGATTGTATTCAGCATGAACTTTCTGGCATTGGAGTTCTTGCGAAGATCGTCAACAAACTCCTGCATACGCTCCGTACAGTCTTCCAGTTTATAGTACCAGTTCGTTACTTCACGCACCTCCGGTGTCAGTCCGGACAACGCACTCTTCGGATCAATCAGCTCACTCGGCATATACTGATGACCAAGGTCACATTCGTCGGCATACGCCTTCTCTGACTGACAACCCTGAATCGGACACTTACCGATAACCTGACGACCATTCAGGAGCACCTTAAACTGCGGATCGTAAAACTGTGGCGTGCTGAGCTTTTCAAGACTACCTGCCTTATAAAGACTCTCAAACACTTCCTTTGATACTTCCTTATGAATCTCTGCTGCACGTCCAAGCGCTGAAGCGCCGTACAGGTTCAGGCTGATCTCATACTGATCCAGTGTACTCTTCTGAGCATTGTGATTCTTGGTAACATAGCCTTCAAGGCTTCCGGTAAATTCACCGGATTCTCTTGCCTTACGGTAGCTCTCAAGAATCGGAGAACCATAGCAGTCCGTACCGGATACGAAGATAACATTCTCCTTACCGATGCGGTCTCTCAAAAATCTTGCATACGTATCAGCATGTACAAACACACCACCGATGTGTCCGAAGTGCAGTTCTTTATTACCATACGGCATACCGCCGGTCACAACCGCACGCTTTGGAAATACCGGTCTTTCTTTTTTCCGTTCAAATTCTCCCATTGTTTATACGACCTTTCGTTATTTATCAAAAATATTATTTTGTCATAAATAAGATACCAAGTGTATTCGGCCCGCAGTGACAGGATATCGTACTGCTTGCGCGGGTCACATGAATCTCATCAAATTGTACCTTACTATTAATCTTTGCCCGTACCGCTTCAATACACTCCTCATCAATACCGGAATGCGTGATAAAGATACGGCTGGTATCCAGTGTGTCTCCATAAGAATCCAACTCTTCTTCTACGTACTTTTCCAGCACTTTAACCAGCTTACCGCGGTATTTCTTTCCAACGCCCATTGAGCCATCTTTGTTATCTACACGGATGCACGGCTTCAGGTTCAGAAGGGATGCCGCCAGCGCCGTCACTGCTGAGCACCGTCCGCCGGCACTTAAAAATGTCAGTGTATCAATAATAAAGCTTGCATGGCTCTTACAAGTCAGTTCTTTTATGGCCTGCTGAACCTCTGCTGCTGATTTTCCTTCTGCAATCAGTTCTGCTGCGCGGATGACCAGAAGTCCGATACCGGTCGAAAGGCTACAGGAATCTACCGGATATATCCCTTCCAACTCGTCTGCAGCGATAAAGCTGCTCTGCATACAGGACGAGAGCGCGCCGCCAAGTCCGATATACACCACCTCATATCCTTTTTCAATCCACGGCGTAAACGCTTCAATAAACTCGCTTGGATTTATCGCCGCTGTCTTCGGCAACAGCTTTTCATCGTAAAAACGTTGATAAATCGCATCCGTAGAAATATCTTTTCCATCATCATATGTCTTACCGTCCACAACTACATGGATCGGAATGATCTGTACATTATAACGTTGCAAAAGCGCATCGCCCAGATCCGATGAACTGTCAGCAAATAATACAACCGGTTTTTCTGCCATAAGAGCTCTCCTGTATCTTTGTATTTACGCTATTTTTTCCGTCCGCGAAAAATCATTCCGAACGTACTCCCATAAATGCCCTATTGCACAATTTTACTACAGATATGATATAAAATCAAGAAGTTCCGCGCACTACGCCACCGCTCTTTTTGTCAACATAAAAAAGATAGGAAAACATCGGAATGCTTTCCTATCTTGATTCTATTGTTTCCTGTTTTCACTAATACGCTTATTTTGATGCAAAGAACTTCTTCATAAACTTGCCGCTTTCCGTAAGTTCTTCGTCACTCCAATTTCCCTTTCCAAGATCAGTCGTCGGAAGGAATACACAGCAAGCTTCTTTCTTATTGCCGTACGCCCAGTTAATATAACCAATCTGCAATTCATCCAGAAGTTCAAACCAGCGATTTGCTTCCTCAAAATCATTGATACCATCACCGGATGCATCACACACACCAAACTCTGAGATAAGAATCGGGAAGCCAAGATCATAACATGTTTTTACACGATCCCGCAAACTCTGCTTATGTGTTGCTGCATAATAGTGTACTGCATATACCGTATTCTTATCCGGAAGAGGATTACGGATTGCATCATCCACATCCTGCGACCAGGTCGCCGTTCCTGCAACAATAATCGTTTCCGGAGCCAACGGACGAATCGTCTCGGTCAGTTCCACACAATACGGGCGAATGATGTCTTCCCAGTTAATGCCTGCTCCGTTCGGCTCGTTACAAACTTCAAAAATAAGATTCGGACAATCCGGATAAGCAGTTGCAATCTCGGTAAAGAATGCCTTTGCATCTTCCTTACGATCCTGCGGATTTCCCGGAATCAAAATATGCCAGTCAACCAGAACATACAATCCAAGCTTGATACAAAGATCAATGCCTTTTTTTACTAACGCAAGGTTGTGTTCCTTCTGATCCATATAACAATTATCATAACCGGCCTCTTCTACATACATAGCAAGACGTATCGTATTAATATGCCAATCGTCGCGTAATGTACGGAAAGCATCCTCTGTCAGAATACCCGGATACCATGCAATTCCGTGTGTCGAACAGCCGCGAAGCTGAAAAACCCCACCTTTTTCATCTACAATATTGGTTCCTTCCACATGAAGTTTTCCATGAATTTCAACAGGAGTCATGAACTTCCTCTCTTTCCTGCCGGCATCTGCCGCATAAGATATCAATTTATTGTATAATATCACAAAACGCAATGTTCGTCCATGTAGTTTATTACTATTTGCAAACGTTTCCGACTGCATCCTGTTGATTCAACATTTACTTCGACCACCCGCTCTGTTATAGTATTAAGAAGAAAAGCAGTCCGTCCCTGCACAATTCAGAAGAGGTATATCATGAATCATCAACTGACCGACGAGTTATTGGAACAATTAGCAACGCTTTCTAAACTGGATCTGGAAACAACGGAACGAACATCTCTGTACCAGGGCCTTAAAGAGATACTCTCTTACGTTGAAAAAATCAACGATTTGAATACCGATAACATCCCGCCATTGACACATTTTCCGGAATGTACGAAACAGATTGATGGTAGTACAGACTCCCCATTACGCAAAGATTATGTTTTCCGGGAAACCCATCCGGAACAACTCCTGTCTCTTGCACCCAGGCAGTCCGCTTCTTACTACATCGTACCAAATACGTTCAATGGAGAATAAACTATGACCGACATTCTTACCCTTTCCGCATTGGAACTTGCCCGGAAAATCAAAAACAAGCAGTTCACTGTAGCGGATGCCGTACGTGCCGTATACCGGCAAATCGACATTCACGAAGCCACGCTTCACTGTTATATTACAATTCGTGACTTTGACGAAGTTCTCGCCGAAGCAGAACAGATACAAACCCGAATTGATTCCGGCGACCTCGTTAGCCCACTTGCCGGTGTACCCATTGCAATCAAAGATAACATCTGTACGAAAGGATTACGTACCACCTGTGCCTCTCGTATGCTGGAGCATTTTGTACCCCCATATTCTGCAACAGTCATTGAACGCCTGCAAGACGCAGGTCTTATTATCATAGGCAAAACCAACATGGATGAATTCGGTATGGGAAGCACCACCGAATCCTCTGCTTTTGGTATAACGCGCAATCCCTATAACACATTACACAGTCCCGGCGGTTCCTCCGGCGGCTCCTGCGCCGCAGTCGCTGCCGGTGAAGCATTCCTTGCACTCGGTTCCGATACCGGCGGCTCCATCCGTCAGCCTGCCGCACATTGTGGCTTATTTGGTATGAAACCCACTTATGGAGCAGTATCGCGTTACGGATTGATTGCCTACGCATCTTCTCTCGATCAAATCGGTCCCATCGGAAAAACAGCCGAAGACTGTCTGGCACTTTTGGATATTATCCGTGGGTATGATCCCAAAGATGCCACCAGCTTATCCGATTCTGCAAGGTTTCCGTTCGAGGATCCGGATTCTATTCCCGAAAACATAAGATTCGGAATTCCATTTGACTTTATTTCACCGGATTCCGACTCAGCCCAACCGCTGTCTGCAACCGTTCACACAGCCCTGCAGACAGTTACCGGGCGTCTTTCCGCACTCGCCGCCACTATCGAAACCTTTTCTTTCGGTCTGACAGAATATCTGCTTCCCGCCTACTATATTATTGCCTGTGCAGAGGCAAGCTCGAATCTGTCACGTTACGACGGAGTGAAATACGGCTATCGCAGTCCCTCTGATCAGATGCTGCATTCCTTGTACCGCAAAACACGCAGCGAAGCATTTGGCGAAGAAGTCAAAAAGCGTATTTTACTTGGTAACTTCACCCTGTCTTCCGGATACTATGATGAATTTTATGTGAAAGCTCAAAAAGCAAAAAACTGCATCTGTTCCGCGTTTGATCAGGCTTTTAACAAATATGATTTTCTGCTTCTGCCTGTAACTGCAGATACTGCACCCCAACTGTCCGCCTACGCGTCTGATGCCATCGCGATGTATCAGAGCGATTTATTTACTGTCCCTGCCAATCTTGCCGGCCTTCCCGCTGTCAGTGTTCCTGTCGGGACAGATTCCAACGGTCTTCCGATTGGTATACAGTTCATCGGAAAGCGCGGTTCTGACGTTTCCCTGCTCCGAATTGCAGACCTTCTTCATGTTACCGCTTAACCACCCTACAATTTTTCCGGGAGGACATCATGAATTCTTCACATTCTTACGAGACTGTCATTGGTCTGGAAATACACGTTGAATTATCCACAAAAACCAAATTGTTCTGTGCCTGTCCTACCGGTTTTGGACAGGCGCCAAACAGTTGTATCTGTCCGGTCTGTTCCGGTATGCCGGGAGCACTCCCCGTGTTGAACCATACGGTTGTCGAATATGCCGTTGCCGTAGGCCTTGCACTCAACTGCGAGATATCACATGAAAGTCGTTTTGACCGCAAAAACTACTTCTACCCTGACAACCCACAGAATTACCAGATATCCCAACGCTATCTTCCCATCGCTACGAACGGCGCTCTGTCTTTACCCGGCTCCGGAAAAACAATTCGGATCCATGAAATTCATATGGAAGACGATGCCGGTAAACTGATACATTCTGCAGACGGCTCGACACTGGTAGACTACAACCGCTCCGGTGTCCCTCTGCTGGAGATTGTTACCGAACCGGATTTTTCTTCTGCAGAGGAAGTCATTGAATTTTTGGAACAGCTTCGCTTAACCTTATTGTATCTTGGAGTATCCGACTGCCGCCTCCAGGAAGGTTCTCTCCGAGTAGACGTCAACCTCTCGGTTCACCACCCGGGCACCCCCTACGGAACCCGTACCGAAACCAAAAATCTTAACTCTTTTCGCTCCATCTCACATGCCATTGCACACGAGACCGAACGGCAGATTGCTCTTTTGGAATCTGGTTCCGTGGTTCAGCAGGAGACACGCCGCTTTGATGACAATAAAGGAACATCCATGTCCATGCGAAGCAAAGAAGACGCAAACGATTATCGATATTTTTCGGAACCGGATTTACCGCCGCTCCGACTTACGGATGATTTTATTCAAGGCATCCGCGAGCAGCTTCCCGAACTGCGGGATGAAAAACTACAGCGGTATCAACAGGATTTCGGGCTTTCTGCTTATGATGCCTCAGTCATCACTTCCTATAAGAATCTTGCAGATTTATTTGAACAGACCGTTCACCACGGTGCAAACCCAAAAAAGACCGCCAACCGCCTAATGGTAGACGCGCTTGCTCTCTGCCGGGAACATTCACTCCATCCGGATGATATCAGACTTTCGGCGAAGCGCCTTGCAGAGCTTCTCGCTCTGACCGAATCCGGATGCATTACCGGTACCGTATCCAAAGACCTCTTTGCCTTGCTATTTTATCATTCCTGTTGCAGTTCACTAACCGAGGATCCCCTTGACTTTGATCCGGAGCAATATGCAATTGATAACAATTTGTTAAATAATTCTGACCTCTCTTATTTGGTTGAAGTTACAGATTCCGTAATCCGTGACAACCCACAGTCCGTCTCTGATTATAAAAACGGCAAGCAAAAAGCCCTTGCTTTTCTGGTAGGACAGGCAATGAAGCAAAGCAAAGGCACCCTTGATCCCACTCGAATTCGTCTGCAGTTGGAAGAGAGTTTAAAATAATACAAAACGCAACATTTTTCATTACAGCTGTAGTCTTCAAAAATCAAACGTTTTAACTTCTGAAACAATTTCGAAAACGTGAACCTTATCTTGTGGTTTGTACCTCTGTACAACCACAAGATATCCTATTTTCCTTTTTCCTCTCCCTTTCATGCCAAATGCCCGCTCCCCCTTGATTTCCATGGGTTTTCTCCACTTCTGCCGGATTCACTGAAACACTTCTCACGGCAAATTTGTCACTTCTTACCTTTTTTAACACAATTCACAAATTCGAAGATTTATTCTTGACATTTCTGTGCAATTTTGGTATTCTTTTTAAGAACTCGTTAACATTTGCGTAATATTTGTTAATAAACACTTAGAAATATACACTTTGAGGTAAGATAACTTATGAGACGACATGTTAAAACATGTGCAACTCTACTTGTTGCGTTTTCATTATTTCTTGGTGCATCCGGCACCTATCAGGCAAAAGCAGATGAGAATCTGATCGGTTTTACTTCCGATCTTGCCCGCTTATATATCAATTCCGAAGATAAGCTTGGCGTTGTATCCACCGAATTTGTAGGTGATGAGACAACCACTTTGTTCGGCATCGACGGAAAGACCGTTCTTTTGAGCCAGTTTGCGGTAGCTGCAATCAATTCTTATGCTAACGTTCGTACGGCTCCGACCACCGACGGCGAGATTATCGGCCGCATGTATCCGGGCGCAATCGCAACGGCAATCTCTTCCGAGAACGGTTGGACCAAGATTGTATCCGGCAACGTAGAAGGTTATATCCTTTCCGATTTCTTAAAATTTGGTCAGGATGCTGTTGATTATGCAGATGAATTTTATAAAACACACTATCGCGTAGTCAGCAATACCTTAAATCTTCGTTCTGAACCGAATACGAATTCTACCATTAAAGCTCAGCTTTTTACCAATGCAAGTCTTGTTTTGTTAGAGAAGACCAGTGACGGTTGGTTCAAGATTCGTTGGGAGGGAAGTGCCTCTTCTGTAGAAGGTTATGTAAGCACCGATTACATCTCCAACTCTCATCGCAGTGCCGTTACCTTAGAAGAAGCCAAAAACTTTGAAAACCAGAACTCTTACCAGTTAGCAAATATTATCTGGCCGCTTCCCGGTGACCATAATATTCATTCTTATTTCGGTCCCAGAAAAGCACCTACCGCAGGCGCCAGCACCTATCACAGAGGTCTGGACATCGGCGGAGCATATGGATTAAACATTGTAGCCGCACTTTCCGGTACTGTCGAGACCGTATCTTATGACGGAAGCTCCGGAAACTATGTAGTTATCAATCACGGCAATGGAGTAAAAACCAAGTATCTTCACTGCTCTAAGACTTTGGTTTATGTAGGTCAGAAAGTGACACAGGGCGAAACCATTGCAAAGGTTGGAGACAGTGGTGTTGCAACCGGTCCGCACCTTCACTTCTCTCTTGTAATCAACGGAAGCTTTGTTGATCCTTATCCTTACTTAAAGAACGTACACTAATTATTACATCATAGAACCGACAGACATTTGTCTGTCGGTTTTTTGTTTTATCGGAAATCATGTCCCCTAAAACAAAACTGCTTCGCGGGGAGTCACACCCGCACGCACAGGGATGTCTCTGTCACAGCCTCATCCATCCTTCTATATGTAATTTTTGTTAATTGTTACGAAATTGTTGCGTTTCGTCCGTTTTTGTGTTATTTTCTTTCTACAGCGCAAGAACGCTTTGCGCTTTTCTTCAGAATTCTGAACCGGCAATTTATCACGTAAGGGATCTCAGAGCCAACAACCCGGAGTTCCCGGAACGGAGGAAAGAATGAATACAAAAACACATATAAAAAAGAAACTATTTTCCCCTGCAGCCGCACTGCTGTTATCGCTCAGTATCGCAACACTTTCACCGGCAATTTCAGCCGCCGCGGCACCCTCTCTGCCGGCAGTCGGAAAATCGTTAACCCAATCCACTGGACTTAATATTCGTCAGGCTGCCACCACTGCTTCAAAAAGTCTTGGCACACTGGATCCCGGAGCCTACATAGAAGTCATCGGGGAAACAGGTGAATTTTATCAGGTTCGCTTTTCCAAAGACGGTTCCATCGGGTACTGTCACAAGGATTACATCCGTCTCGTGTCACAGGAATCCGGAAAAGTTGTAACGCAATCCGGCTCTCTGAACCTGCGTTCCCGCTCTACTACTGCTTCTACTATCCTTGCAAAGCTAAACAAAGGCACAGAGCTTCCGGTATTAGAAGTCCAAAACAATGGCTGGATTAAAGTCGTGAGCGGAAAAACGGTCGGTTATGTCAGCTCCGACTACTTCCGCATGAATACTGCAGACGGCGAACCGGAAGCGTCTTCTCCCACAGAAGATACAACCCGGGCAAATCTTGTTAAGCACGCCAAATCCTATCTCGGCACATTATACGAATGGGGCGGTGATATTGTTGACAATCCAAACTCCTATGGTTTTGACTGTTCTCATTTTACCTATCAAGTACTCAAAGCCTATGGTCTGATGGATCGCTACCGTACCTCTTCGGCACAGCAAGCATGGGCAACTCCGATCAGCCGTAGCGAACTGCAACCAGGCGATCTTGTCTTCTATAAGAACTCTTCCGGCAAAGTGAACCATGTTGTCATGTACATCGGTAACGGACTAATCATCGGTGCCAACGGCGGCTACAGCAACACCAATACTCCCGCAAAAGCGAAAGCAGCAAACGCTATGGTAAAGATTCAAAGCATCGACTACTCATCGCGTGCCAAAAGCTACGGACGTGTCCCCAGATTGAACTAAATCAAAAAGAGACGATTGTTACCTTTTTCGGTTAACAGTCGTCTCTTTTTCTATTTATTTACCAAACACTGACTCCGGCAATATCTCATATATCCGTTCTGTGATATCCTTCTCTTCACAATCGTACATATCTACTGCCTTATGAATTCTGTCCTCCGCTTGTAAACCAACGGCGTCTTCGGTACTGATAATCTCATACCCCGTACGGTTCTTCACCTGATTAATATAGGAAGAAATATCTGCCCAAGGTTCCTCGGATACTATGCCGCGTATTCCTCTGCCCGGAAGGCCTACCCGGTGCGTATCACTTCCGGAAGTAACCGGAAGATTCCAATACTTTGCATAAATGTCTGCTAATCGATCATCCATCGCCATATTACCGGTATTCGTTACCTCGATACCGTGAACCAATTCCGGATACAAATGAATAATTCCAATATATCCTCGATCACGGAATGGATGTGCCTGAATCATCAGCCCACCGATTTTCTCAATCTCTTCAAACAGCCGCTTATGCGACCACTCCAGCATATCCGGATGTGCAAGTAACCATTCCTTGCTTACCCCATACAGCAGAAACTCGTCCCCGTGAAACGCCCATTCCACGCCAAAGAAAACATCCAGTCCAATTCGGTCTCCTTCTTCTTTCGCGTTTTCGTATCCACGGCAATATAATGTCACCTTCTCTTCCCAAGGAAGACTACGGTCAATCGCTGTATTTCCATTAAAGAAATGATCGGTTACGACCAGTCCCTGATATCCCTGTTCTTTATAGAACCTTGCAAGTTCTGCTCCTGTACTTGCACCGCACAGGCTTGCCTGTGATGTATGCAAATGTGTCTCGTATTTATATCCCATGCCATATCCTTTCCGATATATCTCTGCCGTCTGCCCTGTAAAAGCAGTACGAAATGATGCCGTCTGTAATTATACTCGTTCCGTTGCCGATATTGCAAGCCCTACTGTATGTATGTTCTACTTGAATTGGACATTTTATTACGTTATAATGAAGCGGTGAGTCGTGATTATATCCCGAACGAATCCAACAATAGGAGGAACTCTTATGTTTCATAAAAAATCAATCAAAATGCTCCTGGTATTGACCGTTCTTAGCGTATTGCTTTTAACCGCTTGCGGCCAAACCGAGGATTCTACAAATACTCCGGGAACAACAGCCGCCACTCCGACGACTGCTCCTGCACAAGACACATCAACTACCGGTGACTCCCTGCAGTCTGCCGTTCCTACAACTCCCCCGACGATTGTCGTTCAGTTGAACGGTCTTGCTTCCGAACTTAGCAATTTTGACCAGAAGACCGAACAGGGATCCGACGCTGTAACGGTTCACTTTAACGGCAGTTCCGCTACCATTACCGGCGAAGGTTGCAGTTTAACCGATTCCGTATTAAGCATCACTGCTCCGGGAACCTATGTACTCTCCGGCAGTTTCAACGGTCAGGTTCGTGCGCATGTCGACAAAACAGAAAAAGTAAGACTTGTTCTTAACAATGCATCCATCAGTTGTGCCGATGGTCCTGCCATCATCATTACCAGTGCTGACAAAGTAGGCATTACCCTCGCAGACGGAACCAACAATACCTTAAGCGACGGCAAAACCTACACCGATACCAGTGACAAAGCTCCGAATGCCTGCGTATTCAGCAAGGATGACCTTACCATCAACGGTAACGGTAGTCTTACTGTAAACGGCAACTTCCATAACGGCATTGACACCAGCAATGATCTCAAGCTCGTGAGCGGAACCATTAACGTAATCGCAAAGAATCACGCACTAAAGGGCAATGACAGCGTTTCCGTCTTTGGCGGTAGCATAACCGTAAATGGTGGCAACGATGGCATCAAATCCGATACCGAAGGCGAAGCAGGCAAAGGCTTCTTCTACATGAACGGCGGCACCCTCGATATCACCGCAGTAGACGATGGTATCCAAGCAATCAGTTCCATCCGCATCGACGGCGGCAGCGTAAGCTTCCACGTACAAGACGATGCTACAAACTGCGACGGTAGTATCGCAATTGCAGAAGGCGTAGTAAAGTAAATACGGACCTTAACATTTATATTAAAAACAGGCAGCACACATCATGTGTTCTGCCTGTTTCTCTTATAACGCAATTCTTAGAATGTTAAATTACAGTTCCGAAAAATCCAAGGTGGCAAAATAATCTGCAATCGTCTCTGCTCTTCTAATCTGCTTTACACTACCGTCCTCTTTCAGCAAAAGTTCGGCTGATCTCAACTTACCGTTATAATTATATCCCATCGAAAATCCATGTGCACCGGTATCGTGAATTGCCATGTAATCACCGATTTCTACCGGAGGCAACATACGGTCAATCGCAAACTTATCATTATTCTCACACAAGGAACCTGCCACATCGCACTTATAAGTACACGGAACATCCTCTTTGCCAAACACCGTAATATGATGATATGCTCCATACATCGCCGGGCGCATCAGATTCACCGCACAGGCATCTACGCCCACATAATCTTTATAAATGTGTTTCTCATGAATCACCTTCGTAATCAGCTGGCCATACGGCGCAAGCATAAATCTTCCCAGTTCAGTAAAGATAGCAGCATCACCGAGTCCTGCCGGTACCATTACCTCTTCAAATGCTTTTCTTACACCTTCCCCGATTACCTTAATATCATTCGGGGTCTGCTCCGGACGATACGGAACACCGACACCGCCGGACAAATTAATAAACGCAATTGAAACACCGGTCTTTTCTTTCACTTCTACTGCCAGCTCAAATAAGGTCCTTGCAAGCATCGGATAATAGTCATTCGTCACCGTATTACTAACCAGGAAAGAATGGATACCAATATGCTTCGCACCAAGCTCCGTCAGACGTACCATCGCCTCCATGAGTTGTGCCTTTGTCATGCCGTACTTCGAATCCCCTGGGTTATCCATGATACCATTGCTCACCTCATATACCCCGCCCGGATTATAACGGCAACTGATCGTTTCCGGAATACCGCACTCATCCTTTACAAAATCAATCATCGTGATGTCATCTAAATTGATGATGCCACCCAATTCTCTGCAACGTGCGTATTCCCCTGCCGGTGTATCATTGGAAGAAAACATAATATCTTCCCCAACAATCCCCGCTGCTTTCGACAATTCCAACTCTGCCATGGACGCACAATCTGTGCCACAGCCTTCTTCATGTAAAATCTTCAGGATATACGGATTCGGTGTTGCTTTCACCGCAAAATATTCCTTATAACCCTTGTTCCAAGAAAACGCATCGTGCAGACGCCTGCAGTTTTCGCGGATTCCCTTCTCATCATAAATATGAAACGGAGTCGGATACTCCTTTACAATCTGTTCTAACTGTTCCTTTGATATAAATGCTTTTTTCATTGTAAAATCTTCTTTCTAAGTTATTAAAACACACATACATGCATAGTATCACAAGTTTTTTCAAATCACAACAAAAAAACTGAATTTTAATACAAGTTGATTGCACAAATACACTTCCTTTGTTATAATCCCCTTATCACAAGACATAAATCTATTACATAATTATTCATGTATATGAAAGGTGGGTATTATTATGAAATTAGCAAGAGATTTTCGTCAGGAAGCATTGAGTGTTCTTCCCGGAAGATGGGGCCTTGCGATTGGAGCAACTCTTCTTTACAGCATTTTGAACGGGGGCTTGACCGGTGCCTTCACTCCAACCCCTGATACGGAAAGCATATTAGAAAATGGTGGTCTTACATTAGACGCGTTCGTGCCTTACACCAGCATCCTTTTGGTTCTCTTTTTGATCTCTATTGTGTTTTCTGCGATTGGATCTTCCGTTCATCTTGGTTATAACATTCTCTTATTAAAATACTACGAACCGGAGCAAAAACCGTCTCTCGGCGACCTGTTCTGCCGTTTCCATATCTTCTGGAAAGCATTTGGACTTCGTATTATGATGAGTATCCTGACCACCCTTTGGTCTTTCCTCTTCATTATCCCGGGTATCATCGCTTCTTACAGTTATGCGATGGCACCGTACCTGATGGCAGAGAATCCGGACATGGGCGTTATGGAAGCAATTTCTCGTTCCAAAGAACTCATGCGCGGCAATAAATGGCGCCTTTTCTGCCTGCACCTCAGCTTCATCGGTTGGGCATTCCTTTGTATCTTTACCTGCGGTCTCGGCGCCCTGTTCCTTTCTCCTTACCAGATGCTTGCAGACGCAGCATTCTATCGTGAGATTACCGGAAAGAACCGTATCGCATATACCGAAGCAGAAGATTTTTATTACAACAATCCGGTACAGCAGTAATACGAATAAATAAACGAATGGATACTGATATGACAATCAAAGAACGTGTACAACAAACAAAACTAGAGAGCAGTCCTGCTCTTGCAGCAAGCACAGAAGCGCAGCGTAATGCTGCGCTTGCTCTGATTGCAGACCGTCTTTACGAGAATCGTGAAGCCATTTTTGCCGCCAACCGCGAAGACTGTGCGCAGGCAGAAAAAGACGGCGTTGCAACCCCGATACTAAAACGCCTCTTATTCAACGAAGCAAAGCTTGATGGCGTTTTAGCCGGTATTCGTGATCTGATTTCTCTTCCGGATCCCATCGGTCACGCTACCTTAAGCAGGGAACTGGATGAAGATTTGATTCTTCACCGTGTCACCTGCCCAATCGGTGTGATCGGCGTTATTTTTGAATCCCGTCCGGATGCGTTAATCCAGATATCGACCCTATGCCTCAAGACCGGAAACTGCGCCATCTTAAAAGGCGGCAGCGAGACGATGCGAAGCAACAAAGTACTTTTTGATATCATTTATCAGGCTGCTGTTGACGCAGGCCTTCCCGCAGGTTGTCTGCTTCAGGCGGAAGCGCGTTCTGAGATTAGTGAACTCTTAGCCTGTGATGATTCTGTTGATCTTCTGATTCCTCGAGGCTCTAATGCTTTTGTGCGATACATCATGGACAACACTCATATTCCGGTCATGGGACATGCAGACGGTATCTGTCACAGCTATGTGGATGCATCTGCAGACCTTACAAAAGCAATTAAGATTCTGATTGATGCCAAGACCCAGTACGTTGCTGTGTGCAATACGACTGAAACCCTTTTGGTACATCAGGCAGTTGCCGCTCAGTTCCTTCCCGAATTGAAAAAAGCATTCGACGAGAAACATGTCACCCTTCGCGGTAATGATGCTGTTCAGAAAATCATTCCCTGCGAACCGATGACGGAAGAAGAATACAAGACCGAGTATCTCGACTATATTCTTTCCGTTAAAATCGTAAATGACATTGATGAAGCAATTCGCCATATTAACTATTATGGTTCTCATCATACCGATTGTATTATCACAGAGAACCGTGCAGCAGCCGAACACTTTATGCAGTTAGTTGATTCTGCAAGTTGTTACATGAATTGTTCGACCCGCTTCGCAGACGGTTACCGTTACGGCTTCGGTGCCGAAGTCGGTGTCAGCACCGGGAAACTTCATGCACGCGGACCGGTTGGTCTGGAAGGTATGGTTACTTACAAATATAAGCTTTTTGGCAATGGTCATATCGTAGCTGACTATGCAGAAGGTCGTAAAACATTTCATTTTAAGAACATATAATCAACAGCATAAACTTTATTTCATATGTCCTGAAACAATATAAAATGGTTGTCACAAATCGTGACAACCATTTTCTCATTTGTTCATATGGTTTACCTCTTATCAGGTATATCCGTACAGACCACGAACACTAACCTCTCCGCTGTACACACGCTCTATCGTTCCGACTTCATAACGTACTAATAACGAAAAGTCGCCTTCTACCGACAGTGCCGTTGCCGCCCGTTCTCCTTCCGGAGAGATTACCCTTACTTCTTTTCCTATCGTAACACAATCCTTACGATACTGATCCAGATACTTTGCAGTTTCGATCTGCCAATTTTCACTTAACAAATCCAACTCACGGATAATTTCCGTTACCAACTGTGCACGCGATATAGTAATGCCTGTTTCAGCCTCGATAGAAGATGCCATCTGCTGCAGTTCTTCCGGAAACTCTTCTCTTTGACCATTCACATTAACACCAATTCCAATGATTACATAATCAACCTTGTTTCCGTCCGCTTTTACTGTCAATTCTGTCATAATGCCGCAAACTTTTCTTCCGTTCAGCACCAGATCATTTACCCATTTCACACCGGGGCGTACGCCGCTTACCGACTCAATCGCATTGGCTACTGCAACAGCCACCCATGCAGTTAACGGTGCAACCTCATACGCTTTATCATCGGGTCTGAGAAGAACCGACATATAGATTCCTTTATCTTTCGGAGAGAAAAAGCTACGGCCCAAACGTCCTCTTCCATTGGTCTGTTCATTTGCCAATACGACCTGGCCTTCTTTCGCTCCGTTTTGAGCAAGTTCTTTCAGAACACGGTTCGTTGAATCTGTAATCTCTTCATATTGAATGGCTGCAACCCGTTGCTTCGTTGTATACTGCGACAAGGCCTCAACTGTTAATGCATTCTGCTGTTCCATATTCGTCCTCATTTCGGAATGTTTCTGTCCATATTTGTTCTGTTGCCACGCTACTATTGTAAAGCGCCGGTGACACAAAGATAATAAAACAAAGCTTGCTGTATTTCAAGTACTTTATTATATCTTCACTCAGATAAGTCTGCTTGTTTTTTCTCCAGCACTTTCATCCGGACTTTCTCACCAAAATGATACACCATCAGAACAATCAGAACTCCAAGTACCACACCTCCCAAAATATCCGTTGGAAAGTGCACATACAGATATAATCTGGAGAAGGCAATTAAAACCGCCAGCGGCAATGCCGCATATCCCATCTTTCGGTTTGTCTTCCATAAACTTACTGCACCGATAAAACTATGTAATGTATGTCCTGACGGAAAGGAGTAGTCATGCGGATACTTGATTAGCAGTTCCACGCTCGGATCCAGCCAACAGGGCCGGTCTCTGCCAATCAGATTCTTTAATAACAGATTGCCTGTCAACAAGCCAATGACCAAACCGATTGCCATATAGATTCCACTAACTCTGTACTTCTTTGTACACAAAAGAATGATACAAAGAACGATCCAAAGAATCCCTGCATCTCCAAGTGCCGTAACCTTCGGCATCAGAAAATCCATAAAATCACAACGAAGATTTTCCTGTATCCACTGTAATATACTCCAATCCACCGACATCATTACATTCCTCTCTATAGCAAAAACGGATTAGTTGAATTTCCAGAAATCAACCTCGTAACCTTCACCTGCAAAAGTAAAGAATACATCATGCACACCGCTTACCTTATTCATCAATGCATTTACACGCTCGGTAAACTCTGCACCATTTCCTGCTTCTACAGGAAGATATCCGATTACTTCACCTTCAAGGCTGTCAATACGAATTTCTACTACCGCATCCTTGCACTCCGCACCACTCTTAATGCCTGCAACGATTTCGCTTGCACCGTCAGCACCAAAATCAACACCGTATACACAAGTCCATGCACCGCTCTTGATACCGCCGATTGCAGTGTTTCCTGCACCGTACTTCTTAGTCTCCTCATTTGCCGGAACCACCTTGATGCCTGCGCAGCAACCCATCATCTCTGCCTCAAAACGTGCATACGGATTTACCGGCTTCAACTGCTTCTCGCCTTCAAAGGTACCGATTACCTGCTTGATACTACCGTCTTCATTCACGGTCAGTCTGTCCACATGTACACTGCGGTAATGCTTGTGAATATCCATTGCAATCTCTAAAGTCTGTGCATGATAGGTCAGATACCAGCTGCCGTTAAACTCAAAGAGGCAATGATGATTATTATAAGTATCTCCGAAGAAATCTCCCGGATTACGGAATACAACACCCTGATATTCAAACGGACCCATCGGATCATCGGATGTCATATAGCAGATTTGTGCGATGCCCAGTCCCAACGCATCCTTACATTCCTGCGGTACACTCCAGTTAGAACAATAAGTATAATAATACTTCTCACCAATCTTATTAATACCGGAATCTTCAAAGATACAAGGTGCATCAATCATCACTGCATCCGATGCAAGACTGATCATATCATCACCAAGTTTTACTACTCTTGCGCTCTTCGGATTTGCGTCGCCGCCTTCCGGCACGCCACCACCGCAATACAGATATCCGGTTCCGTCCGTATCCACAAAAACAGCCGGATCAAATAACCATACAACGCCTTCGATACCAGGAGTCTGCCAGCTTACAAGCTCTTTTCCGATTGGATCGGTAAACGGTCCTACCGGACTGTCACCGGACAATACACCGATACCGCTTCCGGCATTTGCAAAATACAGGAAAAATTTCATCTTTCCATCGATTTCCTTGCAAGCTGCTGCCGGAGCAAACGATCTGGTTGCCCATTTTGCTGCAGCATCCTCACCTGCAACTAACACTTTGCCGTGATCTGTCCAGTTTACCATGTCATCCGAGGAAATAACATGTACATTCACCAGCTTATTGTATGTGTTCTCTACCAGTTCACCGTTCTCATCATACTCAAATTCGTCTGTACTCATATACAGATACACTCTTCCGTCATACACAAGTGCAAACGGATCCGCACAAAAATCCTGTGCGATCAACGGATTGTGCATTCCTATCTGCTTAAAGGACTTCATCCGCGCAATACCGTCAAATAAAACCTTACATTCATTGTTGTTTTTCATGCTACATTCCTCCTATGTCCATATATATTTTTCGCCTGCGGCGAGCAATACCGTTTTTACTACACCTTTGTATATCAATTTTGTCGCTATCTCCTGTTCGGCAATTACCGTACACTCTGTAAGCTGTCCATTATCCCATGCCATATCAAGCACTGCTCCTCCGACAATCTTTAGACCTCTTACCCGACCGCTGCTCCATGCAGAAGGAAGAGCCGGAAGCAGGAGTGTTCTCTCCTCCGATGACTGCACCAACATCTCGACCATACCGGCAATCGCGCCAAAATTTCCATCAATCTGGAATGGCGGATGATTGTCAAACAGATTCGGAAGCGTGGACTTCTTAAACAACTGTACCAGATTCTCATGTGCCTCCTGTCCCTTAAACAGACGGGCATACATATTGATAATCCATGCACGGCTCCATCCGGTATGGCCTCCACCGTTTGCCAATCGCCGTTGTAATGTAACCTCTGCCGCCTTCGCAAGCTCCGGTGTACCATCCGGTGTAATCTGATGTGACGGATGTAGCCCGTACAAATGCGAGATATGCCGGTGACCCGGTTCTGCCTCTTCATAATCCTCTGCCCATTCCATCAATTGACCATACTTTCCAATCTGATTCGTTGGAAGTTTTTCAATGACTTTGGCAAACTCATCTGCCAGAGGCTCTTCTATCTCAAGAATCTCTGCCGCACGGATACACTGCGTCATCAGATCACGCAAAATCTGGTTGTCCATCGTGGCTCCTGCCGTCAGACATCCCTGCTGCCCATTCGGAAGGATATAGGTATTTTCCGGCGATACCGACGGACA
>JAZNXH010000061.1:0-2518 GCA_045593785.1 Lachnospiraceae bacterium | reverse complement strand
CGAATGAGGTGATTCTTGAGTTTTTTGAGGCATTAAAATAAATGGTGTTTAGGCAGGAAACTGCTAAAATATGAAGGAAAAACTATATATGAGAAGGAAGGTAAGCAAAATGAAAAAACAATGGCCGTTGGATACTACCGTATCGTTTGATCCGTATTTTGGTGAACTGGGTCGTGATGGAGATCAGGGTTACGAAATCAACGAGGATGGAACCGTAAAAATCCGAATCAAAGCTCCGAATGCAAAGGAAGTTGTTATCGATATGTTCGGCAACATTTTTCCTTTCGAAAAAGTGTCTGATGAGATGTGGGAAGGTGTGTTTGACCTTGGCCGCGGATTTAAGTATTTCTTCTTGAAAATTGATGGGAATGAAGTGCTGAACCCGTATCTTCCGATTGGTTACGGATGCTGCCGCCCGATGAATTTTATGGATATTCCGGTTCCGGGCGAAGAGGAATGGGATGATCTTGCGGATGTGCCGCACGGTGCAGTGACCAGACATTATTATCCGTCGTCTCTGACCGGCAAGCTGGAGATTTGTCTGGTATATACGCCGGCAAATTATGACCCGGCGAAGAAGTATCCGGTGCTTTATCTACAGCATGGTTACGGTGAAAATGAGACCGGCTGGGTGTTCCAAGGACATGCAGCGCGTATTGCAGACCGACTTCTGCAGGACGGACAGATGACTGAGATGATTATCGTTATGGGGAACGGTATGGTACAGTGTGATGATCCGAAGAAGCGATTCGGCTTGTTCACGGAAGTGATTACGACTGACCTGATTCCGTTTATTGAGTCCAAATATCCGGTATATACAGACAAGTGGCACCGTGCGATGGCGGGCTTAAGTATGGGTAGTTACCAGACCAGTATTGTGACCATGACCAATCCGGATAAGTTTGGGTATGCCGGTGTGTTCAGCGGATTTATGCGTATGCCGCGCAGCGGAAATCCGGAGACACATCTTGCTATCCTGGATGATGCAGAGAAATTCAATGAGAGTTACAAGGTGTTCTATCGTGCAATGGGTACGGAAGATAATTACTTCCAGGCATTTGTAGATGATGATGCGATGCTTGCAGAAAAGCAACCGCTGAATATTACCCGTCGTCTGTTCCCGGGCGGACATGACTGGAGCGTATGGCGCCGTTGTATCCATGATTTCCTGCCGTTGATTTTTAAGTAACTTGATTGACAAAAGATAAGAATCGTGCTACCATGAGGCCGATATGATAGTAGACGATATGTCTGATCCACGCTTGATAGGGAAAATTCCTTATCAAGCGTTTTTCATTTTGTGGAGGGGGAGATGTTATGAAGTATTTTAGAGTTCATGAGGCAGACATTGCGTATATAACGCAGCAACCGCGCGGTATTTTTACGGTGGTTGGGAAGCTTGTGGAGAACAAGGTTACAACAGAGGAAGAAACTACGGAATATTGGAAGAACCGCGAGTATTTTGAACGTGTATTGCCGGTTCCGCCGTTTTATGAGAAGGGGAATCCGGACAGAGCCGTTACGTGGTTCAAAGATACAGAAGCAGGAAGGAACATCTATAAAGAGATGACTTTTTACAGGGCGATGGCAGCAAAGTATGGTGTGCAATTATATGTGTCAGAATGTAATGAGCTTCCGGGTGAAGTAATCTATGAGGATGAATATCAGATTGCAATAAAGAATCCGAAGTCAGAGGTGAAGGTATTGACGAGAGAAATCTGATTGTGTATAAAAAGAAATGCAGGTTTCGCAGCAAACCGACAGTAATTCATTCAGATGAAAGAGGAAATAATATGAATCTGCTTAACATAGAGAATCTGACAAAGTCTTATACGGAGAGAAAGTTGTTTGACGGGGCATCGTTTTCCTTACAGGAAGGAGAGAAAGTAGGTGTCATCGGAATCAATGGAACCGGAAAGACAACCTTGCTGCGAATGATCATGGGTGAGGAAGAGACGGACGCGGGAACCATTACGCGTGCCAATCATGTGGTGCTTCGTTACCTGCCGCAACATCCGGAGTTTGCACCGGATAAAAGCAGTCTGGAATGTGTACTGGAAGGAAACGTGACGGAGGAGAACCGTTGGTCTGTAGAGAGTGAAGCAAAAGCAATGATGACGCGCCTGGGGATTAAGGATTTCACCCAACCGGCAGGGCAATTATCCGGCGGGCAGCGAAAACGGCTTGCGCTTATTTCGGTATTACTTTCCCCGGCAGATATTCTGTTGTTGGACGAGCCGACCAACCATCTGGACAACGATATGGCAGACTGGCTGGAGGACTATCTGAAAAAGTGGCGCGGATCGCTCATTATGGTAACCCATGACCGATATTTTCTGGATAGTGTGACAAACCGGATTGTTGAAATTGATAAAGGTCAAATCTATAGTTACCAGACCAACTATTCGGGATACCTGGAACTGAAAACCCAGCGTCAGGAAATGGAACTGGCAAGTGAAAGAAAGCGTCAGTCCATCCTTCGCGTTGAGCTGGAGTGGATACAGAGAGGCGCCAGAGC
>JAZNXH010000060.1:0-17018 GCA_045593785.1 Lachnospiraceae bacterium | reverse complement strand
CAATTCAGATTCGTTCGTTCCAATCTGCAGATTTCTCTGCTCCAAACTTTCATATCAGTGCTTGCGGCACCAACATGAAAACTTAGATGAATATTCATTAGAATTTTCAAGGTTGTTTCATTATTCGATTATCAAGGTGCTTTTTCTCCCGAAAGGGGAAAAAAATCTAACCGCTTGATGTGTTACCGTTTCTCGCGGTCAGCAAAATGGATTATATCACCGTGTTTCTGTTCTGTCAACATCTTTTTTTAGAATTTTGTCTAAATTTTTTAAACTCAGCAAAAACCCAGTATTTATGCGGTTTTGCGCCCATGCAACTGTTTGAATTGTTTTTGTTGTTCAAACAAAAAACTACATTTTATAAAAAAGCCTCTTCAAAACCGTCCCGGCCAACACAAAGAACAGCACCCCGCATTTTTATACGGGGTGCAAAATCAAAATACCTTATTTCTGTACCAAATGCACTGCAAAGCCACCAATCTCATCCTTCGAGTAAATCGCTTTCAATATACCCTTCTTATCATATTTTGCGGTATCCTCGTCAAACGCCATTCCTCTTTGCTCCAGATGCCAAATTGCTCTGTCAATATAGTTCGTGCGGATTGCTATATGACCCTTTGCCCCCAGATAAGGCTGCTTCATAACTTCTATGCCGCCGCCCGCAAAGATAGAACTGTTTCCGTCTTTCTTTTCAAAGCCAAACACATTACAAAATGCATCAGCAATTCCGCCGGCTTCTGCTTCTGAACACGCGTTAATTCCAATATGCGCAAGTTCAAATCCAAGCATCATGTTGACTGCCTCGGCGGTCATCTCACGGATTTTATCAAATTCTCCCGCGTTAATCAGCTTGTCGCTTACCATCCAGCTTCCGCCACAAGCCACAATCTTAGGGAAGTCCAAATAAGAAATCAGATTCTTTTCATTGATTCCGCCGGTCGGCATAAACTTCATTGCCGTATACGGAGCAGCCATCGCTTTAATCTTAGCAAGACCTCCCGATGCTTCTGCCGGGAAGAACTTTACAACTTCCAACCCGAACATAATTGCCTGTTCAATCTCCGACGGACTGGAAATGCCGGGAGTAATCGTAATCCCTTTTTCAACACAATACTGAACAACCACCGGATTAAATCCCGGAGAAACGATAAAGCTTGCCCCTGCAGCCACTGCACGGTCTACCTGCTCTGTCGTAAGCACCGTTCCTGCTCCAATCAGCATGTCCGGAAATTTCTCTGCCATCAGACGAATGGACTCTTCTGCAGCATCTGTACGGAACGTCACCTCCGCCACCGGAAGGCCGCCTTCGCAAAGTGCTTTGGCAAGCGGAATAGCATCTTTCGCATCATCCAGCTTTACTACCGGGATAATACCCAGATTTTTTACTCTTTTTAATACGTCATTCATTTTGTTCATCCTTCCTTTCCTTCAGTCATCTTCTGTCATTTCTAGAACAAATTCGCCGCTGTCTTTGTAATGTAATTCATCGGAATATTGTTTTTATATAAGAAATCCAACAACTTACTGTCACTAATATAGCCAAGCATAGTCTGTCCAAACTCGCTTCCGCCAATCATGGTAATCACTGCAAAAAGCACCCAGATAACCAACACGCTCTGACAAACACCAAGCGCAAGCCCGACCAATTGATTTGCCTGCTTCAGCAACGGAAGCTTCGCAAACACATCCAACACTTTATTCAAAAGATATAACAAAATCAACGCAACAACAAAAACAACCACAAAGCACACCGCAGTGATAATTGTCTTCGCTAAAAATACAGCGACTGCATCTGCCATCTTACTGGAGGCATCTTCCGCAAGGGTATCCAGTTCTATCTTTTCCATGAATTCCGCAGAAGTAATCTTTTCTTTTATCGCATTCGGAAGATTCAGATTGTCAACCAATCGCTCTGCATCAGGAATCTCAACTGCCAATTCATCCAGATTCAACACTTCACTTACTTTCACTGTAAGTTTTTCCATGATATTTTCATTTTCCTGAACTGCAGCACCAAGTTTCGGTGCAATTATTACAGCAAGAACTAACGCCAGAATCATGGAAACCGCGCCAAACAACATATCAACAAAGCCTCTTTTCCAGCCAATCACTGCACCGATCGCCAGAACCGCAATTACTGCAATCAACACAAAATTCATACTCACTCCTCCTTTGCATGCACGAATTGTATTGTCGTTACTGATTCTTCTTCAAAAAGCATCAGCTTGTCTCTTTCTCCGGCCGGCATAATTTCCTGAACCTCCCTGCCTTCCAACAGTCCATTAAACTTTAACGTACCGCTCAGATTCATCACCAGACATGACCCTGTGTTATAAAGCACAAGGTCATCCCCTGTAATCAAGAATGCATCGAATTGTTCTACAATCGTCCGATCAAACACTAACTGCCCTTTTTTATCGTACACAACCGCTCTTGCAACCGTACCGGCTTTTGTGTTATCTGTTAGGATTCCCAAATAGTCCTTGCTTGTGCTCACCCGAAGAATCGGCACATCACAAGAAATCTCCGCAATCCGCTCCGGCAGTTCCGGAACCCGGAAAATGTCAACGCCTTCCTTTCGGAATGCACATAATGTATCGTTGTCCATAAAACGGATTTCCGGAATCACTTCTTCGTATTTATATACCCCGGCAAGATTGTTCGCATAATTCTGTCCGACTTCACCAAAATTATAAAATGCAATCCACCCGTCCGCCTTACCGTCATCAATCACCAAGTAGGAGGTCGCCAACTTTGTTCCATCCTCAGACAGTGCAATATCGACAGGAAACCCATCTTGATTTTCCAATGTCTTAATCTCCACCAGCACTTCTCCTGCCAGTGTAATCAACTGAATATAATCGGACATCCCATCATTCATACGTACCGCAACCACACCAACTGCAGAAGTCTCTACTTCCCGGATTGGATAGGGTACGTTTTTCCAATACAAACTTCCGGTCCCATCCATCATATAAACAATTTTATTGCCAAAATCTCCAACCACCGCGCATTCTCTGCATGTTGCCGCGACCGGATTATTCATGTCATAGCTAACATTCCACGCCAGTGAACCATAATTGTTAACCGCCTCAGCCCCATCCCTGCTGACTTTCATATATCCATTACTATAGGGAAGATATTCTATCGCCGCATTCCGGTTTAATGTTCCGCTCCAAACGGTCTCAAAACTATCGTAAGGTTCTCCGTGTGCCCTATTCCAGGCATATATACACACAAGCGCCGTGATTACAATCAATATGCTAACTGCTGCAATCACTGCTTTCCTCTTTTTCCGCCTTTTACGCTTGCCGGAGTTTTTTTCTTTCGATTTTTCCATCCTGTATGTCCTTCTGCCTTCCACACGCGTATCTACATGCACTTCTTTATTATCTGCATTATACATGATAACCGGAAAAAGAAATAGTCCCAAATTACTTTTTCGGCAAAATCAATTCCTGACCGACATATATGCTGTCGATATCTCTCAATTGATTCAACTCGCAAATATAATGCAATAATTCCACTGACCCGTATTCCTCTTTACATATCTGCGCTAACGTATCTCCCGGCTTTACCATATAGCTTGTATACTCAGCAGGTGCCAAGACCGTTATTGTTTCCTCTTCGATCACATCCGGGTTTTCCGGTTCCGATGGTTGCTGTGCTATCTCCGTCTTATCATCCTCTTCCGGCAACGGCGTCGGTTCCGTCTTCTCCTCTTCGGCAATCTGTTCCAGAAAATCAAAGTCTCCAAAAGCCAGCTCCTCCGGGTCACGTGTTGGCACCGTCTCATTCTCACGAACCGTTTCATCCTCATAAGCAATCGTATCTTCTCCTGAATTTTTCCCGTTTGCAAGCACAGATTCTTTTAGTGTCGCTAGGGTATCTGTCCCGACCATGACACTGATAATAAGGACGATAATACAGGCAATTGCCGCCAATTGCAAAATATCTTTTCTTAGGGCAGTCGGTTTTTCCGATTTATGGAGCACCGGCTTCTCTTGTTCTTTTTTATTTCTTTTACTTTCTGCCGCCGGTTCGATGCTCTCATCCTGCTGTGTCCTTCCTGTCTTGGGTGCAGGAAGTTCTTCTGCCAGCATATAATTTTGCATTTCATCATTTCTTTCATAATATATGTAATACCCCGGCAAAACACGGAACCCTCCGTCGGAACAGATGCGGATTGTCAGTTCCTTTTCCAGACTCTCATAACAAAAAAACACCTTTTCACTATCTGCAAAATTATCAATGTGCGCCCGTAAAAAAACATTTTCTTTTAGCAGGCGAAATCCGGGACCCCCAATACACCATCCCACCACCTCATCGCCCGGAAAATACAAACGAATCTTCTCATATACTTCATTCCATACTTCTTCCCCAAATGACGGTAAACCACCTGCGCAAATCTTATTGGCACCAATCCCGCCCCGGATAAACAGGCACCGGCCGATTTCTGTCTCCATTACCTGTCCGACAAGAATGATTCCCACACTCTCCGGGAAATAAGATTCTGTCATCCTTCGGATATATGTCTCCACATAATCTTCAATATATATAGGAAATGGCCCCGCCTGACCGCAAGCGCGGATATTTCGCGGAAGTTTTCTGCTTCGTCCCCCAATCTGCTCCCCACGACTTTTCAACGGATATACATTTTCTATCATATTAACCCCCACGCCTTTCCTGCGCCTATTCGTTCTTCTTACAGGCACACATTCTTCGTCGAATGAAGAATACCATTTGAGCGCAGTTGCTATTTGTCGCTTTTTTGCCCGGTATTTCAAAATCGTCCGCATATTTCTTCACACATCGTTCATACCTTCTATCTTCCAACGCTCACTTTCTCATTTGCCGTCAAATATCCATGCCTTACCGACAAACAATTCCGTTTTCGTCGAACGGTTTTTGTCTGCACCGAAAAACTTTGGCAATACTTTTCTTATCCCATAACCGAAAGGAACCTTGTCATGAAATACTTCGATTCCGCGCTTCCGCTAAGTTCATATAAATTCTCCGACGAACTCTTTGCGCTTATACAAAAGCATTGTCCCCCCGGATATACATTAGTCTTCCTTTGCATTGGTTCCGACCGCGCCACCGGCGACTGCCTCGGCCCGATTCTCGGATATAAACTGTCACGATTTCACTTCCCCAACAGCATAATCTACGGAACTCTCGACCGCCCGGTTCACGCAAAAAATCTCGGTGATATCATCACCGAGATTCATTCGAAAATTCTGCGTCCGTTTATTATTGCAATTGATGCTTCTCTTGGCAAGATGAGCCACATCGGCTTTTATACGCTCAGTGTCGGTCCGCTCAAACCGGGAGCAGGAGTCAACAAAACCCTTCCTGCGGTTGGCGATATTACCATTACCGGCATTGTAAACATTTCCGGTTTTCTCGACCAGATGCTCTTACAGACAACCCGTTTGAATGTCGTCATGCGACTTGCCGACCGTATCAGCGACGGAATCTGCCATTGTCTTCAAAAAATGCGTTCATCTCAAGATTGTATTTCTTTTGTCACTTCCGGCTTGGAAGACTCTGCTTCGCTTAATGATTCCTGTAACTGCTTTAACGCTTCTCCAATCGTCTTCGCAGCACCGGACTCTAAGCGTATTTCCAATTGATCAATCACATCAAGTGAGAGATTCTCTTTTCCGAGATACGGTTCGTACTTCTTTGCAATCAGAAGTTTCAGTTCTTTTGCCCGTGCTGATGCAGCTTTTTGTTCTTCACGGGTTGTTGCAAGATACGTTTCCATCTCCTGCAATTCGGCTTTGTATTTCTCACGGATGTCGTCCGCCAGTACCAGCTTCGTGCTCTTCTCAAACTCAATCAGCGCATCCTTCTTCTCTTCCAGTACCACACGGATTTCTTCCGTAATATCCTTCATTTCATCATCAAAATGGTTCAGATTATATTCTGACTCATCCTTATCCTTGCGAATACGGCGTGCAATCCTCGCCATTTCTTTTCTGTTTTCTTTTATCTGCGTACGCAACCCTTTGATTTCTGCAAAAACAGCCTTATGCATCCCCTTAGTCGCATGTAAGATTGCAACATACAAAAGAATATAAAGCAATGCAAATGCAAAATACATCAGCATTAACCAGAGATTTTTTTGCCATGTTTCCGGGAAAACAAGATAATATACTACGCTCGGAATCACAAGCAACGCAACCACCAGTGCCAGCAGAAGCACCAGTACATCACTCAGATTATGGGGCATAAACAACGCGTAAAATAACTTCGTATTAAAAATACCCGAAACATTTTCCCGTTTATATACAGAACGGATTTCCAGTTTCAACTGGCGTTCTTTTTCTCTCTCATCTGCTGTCTCGCGACGAATGCGGAGTCTGACTTCTTTTCTCTTTGTCTTTCCTTTGTTGAGTTTTACCTTGCGGGAACGACTTTTCAATTTGGCCAGCTCATCATCATACGACTTACCGATTTCGTCCTGTCGTTTTTTGACTGCTGTATTGATCTCGTCGTTAATTGCCTTTTCCTTCGCCTTAATTGCTTTTTCTGTCTGTGCTGCCGACACTTCTGTATCCGTACTTCTGGTACGGGATGCATAAAGCTCCGACACATCACTTCTCATCTGTTTACAGACATCCAAGCCACCGCTCAGAATATTCTCTCCCGACATTCGTAAACCCATCCTTTCTGCTTTTGTTTCGCCCAAACTTCTGCTATAGTTCCACGCGACCTTCCAGCGCACGCAATAAAGTCACCTCATCAATACACTCCAGGTCTCCGCCCACCGGAACCCCGCTTGCAATACGGCTTACCCGTATCCCGGTAGGTTTAATCAGTTTACTGATATACATCGCCGTAGCTTCGCCTTCCAGACTTGAATTGGTTGCGATAATAACCTCGTCAACATCATCGTGCAGGCGCTGCATCAGTTCTTTTAACTTGATGTCGTTCACGCCGATACCCAGCATAGGAGAAATAGCTCCATGCAAAACATGGTAAACGCCCTCATACTTTCCGGTCTTCTCATATGCTGCAAGATCCCGCGTTGTTTCCACCACCATAATCGTCTTTTTGTCCCGCTTTGCACTTTCGCAAATCGGACAACGTTCCTGGTCGGTCAGTGTAAAACACTCGGCGCAATATCGCACATTCTTCTTCGCATCAATCAACACATCTGCCAGATGCTGTACCTGCGTCTCCGGCATATGTATGATATGAAATGCCATGCGTTGTGCCGATTTACTTCCGATACCGGGAAGTCGTGCCAACTCATCAATCAATGCACTGATTTTGCTACTGAAATAATCCATTTATCCACACTCCAAAATACGCATTGTTATCGTGCAGACGATTCTTCGTCAATTAGAATCCAAGACCGCCAAATCCGCCAAGACCGCCGGTCAGCGATTCCATCATCGCATTGTTGTCCTCTTCCATCTTGCGTAATGCTTCATTGGTCGCTGCAACAATCAAATCTTCCAACATCTCGATATCGTCCGGATCTACAACCTCCGGAGTCAGCTTTACGGAAACAACCTCTCTCTTACCGGACACCTTTACCGTAACAGCTCCGCCGCCTGCAGTTGCCTCCCATTCCTTTTCTTCCATTTCTTTCTGCTTTTCTTCCATCTGACGCTGCATTCTCTGCGCCTGCTTCATCAAATTGTTCATGTTTCCGGGCATTGCTCCACCCGGGAATCCACCTCTTTTTGCCATATCAAATTACCCTTTCCTGCTGTTTTCCAGCTTCATAATATAATTTACGGAACAAATATATTTTTCCGTTAATAAACTATTTAATCACCGTCACCGGTAACCCGGCAAATAACTTCGAAATGTCCGTCACGCGTTTTGCCTGTGACGGTTCATCCGGAAGCAAGCCAACCTTCACATTTACCAGTTTTCCAATATTTCGTTCTATCACTTGGCGGATTGCCGCAAGATTCTCTTCTTTTGCCGCAATTCTGCGATCCGTTTCGTTCGCCATCAGAATCAAAAGACTATCTTCCGGTCCTACGGTCGGTCGCGCACTGATCATGATGGTGCGCAGTAACGGCGGCATTTTCATAAGCAGCTGGCTCCACTGGCCCGCAACAGCCTTTAAGTCTTCGCTCAACGCTGCCTCTGTAATCGGTTCTGTCGCTTCGTCTTCCTCCTCCGTACCCTCTGCAGCCGGTTCCTTTGCCGTGAATACTCCGTTTGCAATCCGATCTTCCAATATCCGTATGCGGTCCGCTAACGCAGACGCATCCGACTCCATCTGCGGACAACAGAGTTTAATCAATGTCAATTCCGTCTGTACGCGTTTCTGTGTAGCATACCGGATCCGGTTCGACAGTTCTGAGAAAATGCTGATATACCGCATCAGCATCTCGCCATCATACACACTTGCCTCATGCTGCAAGAGCTCTGTCTGCTCCGAAGATACCTCCAGAATTTCCACTTCTCCTTCTGCAGTTTTCACCAGCAGGAGATTGCGCATATACCAGGTAAAATCCGTAATAAACTGTGTCAGATCCCGACCGGACAAAATCACAGAATCCAGCACACGGATACAGTCCGGTACGGAAGATTTGCGGATATAGCGCAACAGCCGTGCAAATATCTCAATATCTACCGCGCCCAGAACCTCTAAAACACGGTCATAAGTCATCTCCTCGCCAAAGCAGAACGAGATGCACTGGTCTAACAAGCTGATACCATCACGGAATGCACCATCTGCTTTTCCGGCAATATAGCGCAATGCCTTATCTTCCACCGCAACGCCCTCAGCAAGAGTCAACTGTTTCAGATGGTCCGCAATCAACTCTGCCGGAATCCGCTTAAAATCATAACGCTGGCAACGCGACATAATCGTAACCGGTATTTTGTGTGCTTCCGTCGTTGCAAGAATAAATACGACATATTCCGGCGGTTCCTCCAATGTCTTCAGCAATGCATTGAACGCACCGGGAGACAACATATGAACCTCGTCAATAATATAAACTTTATAACGCCCTTCGGTCGGAGAGTAACGAACTTCCTCTACAATTTCACGGATATTATCCACACCGTTGTTCGAAGCCGCATCAATCTCAATTACATTCATCGATGTCTGTGCCTTGATCGACTGACAAGTCTTACACTCATTGCAAGGATTGCCGTTCACCGGCGACTCACAGTTAATCGCCTTTGCGAACACCTTCGCAATCGATGTCTTTCCGGTTCCTCTGGTGCCGCAAAACAAGTACGCATGTCCGACACGATTCGAGCAGATCTGATTCTTAAGAACCGTTACAATATGATCCTGTCCCTTCGCCTCATCAAAATTGTCAGGACGGTATTTCCGATATAATGCGGTATAAGACATTCTTCGGCCCCCTACTTGTAGATATATAAATATTCTGCACCGTCTAAGGAAAGTGTGATCACTTTATATCCCAATGACGTCATTTCATCCGGCAATACAGTCCAATCCCCTATCACCCGGTTCTGCTGATACATCAGATAAAATAAATTCCGTATATCCTCACACTCGTTGTCTTCTGCAATCGCATCACAGATATATAACTTCCCGTCGTCCCTGTAATACAGCACCCGGATCATACCCGGATTATTCATAACCGGCTTATCCGATCCGGAGTGTCCGGCAAGTCCGTTTTCCAAACGCTCGGTCAGTTCTTGACAATAAAAGCAATACCTCACCTGCTCTTCCGGTACCCCTTCTATATTCACTCTGGTACCTGCCGGCATGGAATGATACAGATTCAAAAATTCCGGCTCTTCTTCGGGTAACGCAGGCATAGTAGGCACAATCGGCATGGTCGGAATCGGTGTAACATCCACCCCGTCCGTCGGAGTGACTGTAGCCACTGCCCCCTGCATAGGAGGAGTCGGAGTTGCAGTATAAACTGCTGCATGTTCCTCCCCCGGAACATGCTCTGTTTGAAGAAGTTCATTGTTTTTGTCATCTGCACATGCTGTACAATACAGCAATATAAAACTAAAAATAAGCGCAAAGCGCGTTGCTTTTTTCATTGATATTCCACACTCTTGTACTTTTTAATCTTCCTCTATGACTTGTATCTCCAGAAAATCAAATTCAATCGGTTCCATAAAATTATCTTGTCGGAACCTTGCCTTATCATGCCTTCGGAACTCTTCTACCGTTGCATCCAGCCAGATTGGCTTTGCCAAATCAAATTCCCTGCAGATATCCTCCACTGCCGCAAAAACTTTTTTGGTCCGTGTCATGTCGGGAGAAGGATTCTCAATCACTATGTCACGTAACAAACGATTGTCACGAAACATCTTTGCCCATAAACGAAACATATACACCACTCTCAATTAAATCTTGTCAAACTGAAACACCTGATCAAAGGTTCGAAGCATCTTAAAATTGCCCTTTGCCGTAATCGTTCCTGACATAAACGAACCTTGGAATGTCGAACGTCCATGGACTAATTTTTCCATCACTTCTCTTGTTGTCGTTGCAACAACATCTGCATCCGACTTCTCACCGTAGTAACACTTCAAGTTATTATTCGCAACTTCAATTACCAGTGTCTTCTCAAGATCAGACAGATGAATTACATAAGAAGCAGTAAAATCCTGTCCCTGCGGTCTGTAGTTTTCCCTTAAATTACGGATAAATTCATGCTTATCCGCCGATTCACTACCGTCCATCATGCCTTGGAACAAAGACGTCAGTTCCTCAATATCTTCTTTTTGTTTTTTCACATAAGTCTCATCCGACACATACGCAGACAGTTGCTCACCCTCCTGTGGAGACAATGCAATTGTATTGTTATGAAGGATCGACTGTTTTACAGCATTCGTACTGCTCGGAAGCATCACCAGCTTCTGATTGATGGTACGGTACAGATCCTCTGCGCGTTTCTCAATATATCGTACATAATCCGGATTACTTTCCAGCTCGCTGCGGTTCTCCACATAAGTGCAAACACCGTCGCACGGTATTCCACCCAACAACTCCCATGCCTGCACCAGAGTCTGCAACGCCTGCTTCTCTCCGCAGGTGCTCGCAGTCACAACCGGAAGCATATAAACACGGGAAAGTTTTTCTTTATCCGCATACAACCAGCAGGCATCCAAAAACTGCTGCAAATAACCGCCGATTCCCATCCACTCTACATTCGCTGCAAGAATAACACCATCCGCCTCTTTGAGTGTATTCGGAAGCACAGAAAGATTCTTCTGTTCGTAAAGGTTGTATCGTGTTACAGACACCCGGATCTCTTCTAACACTTCTGTCATCTTATCAATCACATAAATTGCCGGATCATCAATCAATCCTCGTCCACCGTAATAAATGTTAACCTTCATCTCTGCGTCTCCTTATCCATATCAGAAATGCCGTAA
Organism: Lachnospiraceae bacterium; assembly: GCA_045593785.1. Lineage (GTDB taxonomy): Bacteria > Bacillota > Clostridia > Lachnospirales > Lachnospiraceae > SZUA-448. The sequence continues at coordinate 5,666 of JAZNXH010000060.1, read as the reverse complement.
CCACCACACCTGCGGCAAAACCTCCGACATGTGCGGCATTATCAATTCCCTGTTCCGAAAACCCTGCATACAGGCTGATTGCAGCAAACAAAATCACCCGTTTTACCACTGCCGATCCCCATTGTTTTCTGTTTGCCAACAGAACACAGATGACTGCTCCGACCAGACCGAATCCTGCACCGGAAGCCCCGATGCTGCTGACCGGATTCCCACCTAATATATTATAAACGATTGAAACTATCCCTGCAACAATCCCTGTAAAAAAATAAACAAAGAAAAATCGTCCTTTTCCCAAAAATTGTTCCAATTCATTCCCAAGAAAAAATATCAGAATCATATTATTCCCAAGGTGCTGGATATCCCCGTGCAGGAACATATAAGTCAGTAAACGGAAATACTCTCTTCTCTCCGTCACCAAATAAGCATTGAGGGAAGCCGTAGCGTATATCCGTCGTTGCAAGTCAAACGATGCAATCAAATCGCAAAATACGAAAACAGCGCAACAGACAATCACAATAACAGCACTCATTGGAAAACCTTTATTCGGTTCTTTGTATTCTTCATAATTCTGCATTCTGTCTTTCCAACCTGCTTTATTTATTCCATATCTTCACCCATATAACGGGCACATTTCACCGCACGGTGCCATCCTCTTAGCAATTGTTCTCTCTTTTCCGTATCCATATCTGCCGTAAAGGATGCATCCAAACTCCAATTGGCACGAACCTCTTCTTTGTCTTTCCAATATCCTACCGCAAGTCCGGCGAGATATGCAGCTCCCAGTGCAGTTGTCTCAATACACTGCGGACGATGCACAGTCACGTCCATGATATCTGATTGGAACTGCAACAAAAATCCGTTCGCGCTAGCACCGCCGTCCACCTTTAAGGTTAAAATATCAACTCCGGCATCCTGTTCCATTGCATGCAGCACGTCTGCCGTCTGATAGGCAATCGACTCCAATGCCGCCCGGATAATGTGTTCTCTTTTTGCTCCGCGTGTCAATCCGACTATCGTTCCCCTGGCATATGCATCCCAGTACGGAGCACCCAGTCCGGTAAACGCCGGAACCAGATAAACACCATTGGTATCCTCTACTGCACGTGCGGCTTCCTCTGTCTGTGCCGCCGTCCGCACCAGCTGCATCTCATCCCGTAGCCACTGTACGACTGCTCCGGCGATGAAAACGCTGCCTTCCAACGCATATACTGCTTTGCCTGAATCCGAAGCTGCCATGGTTGTCAACAAACCATTCTTTGACTGCATCGGAGTCTCCCCTGTATTCATTAAGAGAAAGCATCCCGTGCCATAAGTATTCTTTACTTCGCCTTTTTCAAAACAACACTGTCCAAACAGTGCAGCCTGTTGATCTCCTGCTGCACCGGAAATAACAATTTTTCCTCCGAGCAGACGTTCCGCGGTCTCGCCAAATACAGACGAAGAAGGCTTTACCTGCGGAAGCATCGACTGCGGAATCTTAAAATATTCCAGAATCTCTTCATCCCAACAAAGATTATGAATATCAAACAACATCGTGCGTGACGCATTCGTATAATCGGTTACATGCACCTTTCCGTCTGTCAGCTTCCAGATCAGCCAGCTATCCACCGTACCAAACAGCAACTCTCCTTTTTCTGCAGCCTCTCTTGCTCCTTGCACATGATCCAGAATCCACGCCACCTTCGTCGCAGAAAAATAAGCATCCGGTACCAAACCGGTTTTCTTCTGAATGACTTCAGCAAATCCGTCCTGTTTTAATTGTTCAATCCGATCTGCCGTTCTTCTGCACTGCCATACAATCGCAGGACAAACCGGCTCTCCGGTATACCGGTTCCAAACAATCGTTGTCTCACGTTGATTCGTAATTCCGATTGCAGCAATATTTTCTGCGCTTACCCCGATATGTGCCATCGCTTCCGTTGCCACCGATATCTGTGATGACCAGATTTCCATCGGATTGTGCTCTACCCAGCCCGGCTTCGGATAATACTGGGTGAATTCCTTCTGTGCTACACTGCAGATTTCACCCTTTTTATTGAACAACACACAGCGGGAACTCGTTGTTCCCTGGTCCAAAGACATAACATACTGTTCCATGGATTCCTCCTGACCCAAAACAGATACCGGAATTCACCCACCCGCGTTCATCCGTTTCGTGATTATCTAGAATTGATGATAAACGAAATCCGCCCAAATAGCAAACAGAAACTCTGTCCCGAAAAAAGAAAAGCGGCCGATCAGCCTGCCCGCATAAAACGGTAGCATCTGTCGGCCAACATTACACTGTCTCCGTGGTTCAGTTTTCGTATCTCATTTCCCGCAATCCTTCTTCCATTCACAAACGTTCCCTTCATCGACTTCATATCTTCAATATAGACAGATTCCCCACATAAGCGGATTCTGGCATAGGTCTTTCCGAGCGACCCTTCCGGAATATCATCACGATGCACCCCCATCTCCTCCTGTCCGATAACAAAAGGGAACCGGGTCAAATAAATGCTGTTCTCTCTTTGTTCCGCCAAAAGATAATATTCTGCTTTTTCTAAGAAATTTTCGTCCTTTACTTTCCCGACGGTTTCTTCCTCTGCTATTGTTTCCCTTTCCTCTTGTGAGTTTTTCCCTTCCTCTTGGATCACGCTTTTTTCTGACATCTCTGTTTCATTTTTATCCAGAACTCCCAGCAACTCCACGAAACTGCAACTCTCACTTTTACACCGCATATAGAGTTCATATACCATAACAACAGCTGATGAATCTGAATAATCAATTTTTCCCATCAGATATTCAAACAATTCTATCATCTGTTCTCTTATCTTCTTTTGCAAAGACGGATAACAACACAAAGACAGCTGCTCTGAATCCTTCGCGTAAAACATGCACTCCGGCCGAATCACATAATCCGCTTCATCAATCAAAAAAGCTCTCCCGGCCTCAATAATTTGTATGATATCACGCAGCAACCTCTGGAGTTGTTCCCTCGTTACCTTTTCCTGCTCATACCGCTCTGCAACCGATTGTTTTGTGGTGACATCATAACAATATCGGTTTTTGGTCTCTGTTTTCTCCTGTACAAATTGCAAAACACCCGGGATGCGGTTACTCACAAACATCATTTCATAATACTCCGGAGCCTTTGCCGCATCCTCCGCCCATAACAGGATCTCATTCTTCTGCATTGATCTTCGATATTCATATTCCAACATTACTTCCACTTCTCCTTACTCCAGCACATGTAATCCGTCCAACAGAACCTCACTGATGATTGTTTTTTTCTTCGCATATGCTTTTTTTCTTTTTACAGTAAGCGCTCTTTCTTCCACCTTACCACCCGGAAAGTATAACGGAACCAGCCTTCTGCTTACCACACACGCGTTTATCTCGATTCCGCCACTTGTTTCTTTCAGCTCAAATTCCGTAAGGTCAGACAACAAAAATCTTCGTCCCACGGTCTCCGGACGAAAGACCTCTTTACTTTCGTTGGCAGATGTCTTACAAAGTGCGATGTATTCCAATTCTTCTCTTAGAATCACCCTGTCATAATAAATAAAGCAGATCTGAAGCAACGCCATTATCACAACTAAAACAATCGGCATCAACATTGCGGCCTCCACCGTATAACTTGCTTCTGAGTTTTTCCCTAATCGTTCCGAAAGCGCCTTCCTGCTACCGTTTTCCATCTGTTATCTCTCCTGCCTATAAGAATTGTATCAGCAACATCAGATATCCTCCGCACAAAAACGGTACAAACGGCAATTTTGTTTTTCGTTTTACCTTCCGCAATGCTAACAACACCGCGGAACACAGACCTGCGGCCAGCAACCCATAAAACAGGATGGCAAGATTAGCCTCCACACCTAACGCCAGACCACTGACACACAACAGATATCCATCTCCTTTTCCTATCGCGCCACGTGTCACATACGATACGATCCACACGCAGATTCCGGGAAGAAGCCCCCATATCTTCTTCCACAGCAGTGCTTCAGCAGAAAACAGATTCCCTGTTATCATCCCATCCAGCAAAAGTAGCAACACTACTATTCCCATGCCTGCCAACAATCCGATATTACTGATTTCTTTCCTTCTGATATCCTGCACACTGCAATATAAAAACAAAACCCCAACAAAAATATAATACACCATTCTTTATTCTCCCCGTCCGCAACGGCTGCACGGAGGCAGTCCTACAATCTCTTCTTCCGACACTTCCACAACCGTTCTCGTCAGACTACTGCAAAAGTGCGTCGCGTGATAACTGCTGCCGCTTCTCGTATAATATACCTGACCGGCCGGTGCTGCTCCCTTTACGCAGCGCTCGCAAGGATAATACTTTCCTCCACTACTGTTTCTCATGCTTTCTATCCAGGTCCAATCCGTATTCAATACGGTAATCTTCAAGTAACTGCATTCCCTGCTCACATGATACACACTCCCGCTCGGAGTCATATAATATACCCCTTCTTCTAGTTCTTCTTCATCTCTATCCACCGGTATATATGCCCGGTCGCCGCAAAACAATCTGCAGACCGCAGTCTGGCACAGTTCCAGTTCTGAAATCACCTCAGGAACAAAGGGAACCCTCACGGAGTACTTTGCCCGTACTACAACACAACACGCCTCGTCCTTCAGACAGGAGGAATGAAAATCTACTCCGTCCCAACCACCCACAATCCGTAAAACTGCGGCGTCACTGATATCCATATAGTGTGCAGCAATTTGCTTGAATGCAGGTTCTGCTACCGATGAACTCAAAAGTTTTATTATCCACTCCCCGGTATCATCCACAGAAAGTAGTCCATCTTCCGAAAACAATTCACTCTTCTCCAACAAATCTTCTGCTTTCCCTTCCGAGACCGCCAACACCCTGCCCAACAAGTACCCATAGGATGCTGTTTGTTCTGCGGTCCGGTTCAGTGCCGACTGCAATTTCAACTGTAATTCCATCACCTGAAACAAATAAATCAAGGCAAGTACCGCAAACACAAACAACGGCAATACAACGGCTGCCTCCACAGTAAGCACCGCTTTCCATGTACGTTTCATCTTTTTGTTTGAGTGAACCACTGTAAATCTGTTCTTACTTGGGATATTGATACAATTACGGCAATTGTCTCCGGGATAGATTGAAATGTAGTTAAGAACAGATTTACAGTAATTCACTCACAACACATAGCCTCCTGTCTTTCTTTTTGAAAACGGCAATCCGGTAAACAACTCGGGAAGAAAATACTCTGCCCATGCCGAAAACGAACTCACCATCTGCGAAATGCGAAATCCGGTCTCCTCCAAAGCAAGATTTTCCTGAATCAGATCCAACGCACGCAGACCCTGTACCTTTACATCCTGCAACAACAAAAACAACATCAGATATTCCGAATATCCGAATGCAAATCCTTCTTTCTCCGAAACCCTTTCTGCTTTTTCCTGTATTTTTGCCTTTGACATCAATAACAGTTCCGAAAACTGAACCGGGAACCCTTCCTTCGTTGGAATTGCAGCAAGTTTTTTCCCTTGCAGAATTGCTGCAGTTTCCACCAATGCCCCTTCTGCTGCCCAAACAAATAGTATCATAAACTTCATAATACTTACCAAAACAGGTAGTCCGGTTACTCCCAACAAACCCATTGCGGTTTCTCTTGCAATCCCGCATTTTTCCGTATCACTCA
>JAZNXH010000059.1:0-6645 GCA_045593785.1 Lachnospiraceae bacterium | reverse complement strand
ATTGGATGATGTATTAACCATGTTGGAGAACGAAGGATACCGTTTTGGTTCGGTAACAGAGTTACAGTAAGATTTGTTTCAAAAATTGGGATTTACCGCTTCGGCGGAAAAAATAAAGATCTTTATTAACGGAGGAAATATACCATGAGCAATATCGACAAAATGTCTGCTAACGCAATCCGCGTTCTCTCCGCAGACGCAATCCAGAAGGCAAAATCCGGTCATCCGGGACTTCCGCTCGGCGCAGCTGATACCGCTTACGCTCTGTGCGCAAAAGAAATGAAGCACAATCCGGCAAATCCGGACTGGTTCAACCGTGACCGTTTCATCCTGTCCGGTGGACATGGTTCCATGCTTCTGTACTCTCTGCTTCACCTGTTCGGATACGGACTGAAGAAGGAAGACCTGATGCAGTTCCGTCAGCTGGATTCCCTTACCCCGGGACATCCGGAATACAAGCACACCAAGGGTGTTGAAGCTACTACCGGCCCGCTTGGCGCAGGTATGGCTATGGCAGTTGGTATGGCTATGGCAGAGGCTCATCTTGCAGCAAAGTTCAACAAGGAAGGCTACCCGGTAGTTGATCACTTCACCTACGTACTCGGTGGCGACGGCTGTATGATGGAAGGTATCACCCACGAGGCATTCTCCCTTGCAGGTACCTTGAAGCTTGGCAAGCTCATCGTTCTGTATGATAGCAACAAGATCACCATCGAAGGCAGCACCGACATCGCATTTACTGAGAATGTTAAGGCTCGTTTTGATGCTTACGGATTCCAGACCATTACCGTTGAGAACGGTAACGATATCGACGCAGTGGCAGCAGCAATCGCTGAGGCAAAGAAGGACCTTACCAGACCGTCCATGATCGAGATTAAGACCCAGATTGGTTTTGGTTGCCCGGGCAAGCAGGGCAAGGCAAGCGCACACGGCGAACCGCTGGGTGATGAGAACATCGTAGAGATGAAGAAGAACCTCAACTGGCCGAGCGAAGAAGCATTCTTCGTACCGGAAGAGGTATATGCAAACTACAAGGCAATCAGCGAAGCAAAGGCAGCAGACGAAGAAGCTTGGAACAAGCTCTTTGCTGAGTACTGCGCTAAGTTCCCGGAGATGAAGAAGGCTTGGGACGACGAGTTCAATATGGATATCGCAAAGCCGCTCATCGACGATGCTGATTTCTGGGCATTCGAAGACAAGCCGGAAGCTACCAGAAACCTGTCCGGTATGGTAATCAACCGTCTGAAGGACAAGGTTCCGGGACTTGTTGGTGGTGCAGCTGACCTTCATCCGTCTACCAAGACTTACATGAAGGAAGCAGGTGACTTCTCCGCTGAGGATTACAGCGGACGTAACCTCCACTACGGTGTACGAGAGATCGCTATGACCGCTATCGCTAACGGTCTTACCCTCCACGGACTCAGAGGCTTCTGCTCTACGTTCTTCGTATTCAGTGATTATGTAAAACCGATGGCAAGACTTTCTTCCATCATGAATATCCCGACCACTTACGTATTGTCCCACGACAGTATCGGTGTTGGTGAAGACGGCCCGACTCACGAGCCGATCGAGCAGCTCGCTATGCTCCGTGCTATGCCGAACTTCAACGTATTCCGTCCGGCAGATGCTACCGAGACCATCGCAGCTTGGTATGCAGCAGTTACCTCCGAGAAGACTCCTTGCGCACTGGTTCTTACCAGACAGAACCTGCCGCAGCTCGCTGGTTCCTCTAAGGAAGCTCTTAAGGGTGGTTATATCGTATCTGCTTCCAAGAAGGAAACTCCGGATGCTATCATCGTAGCAAGCGGTTCGGAAGTACAGCTTGGTATCGGTGCTCAGGAAATGCTCGCAGCAGAAGGCATCGACGTACGCGTAGTATCTATGCCGTGTATGGAACTCTTCGAGGCACAGTCCGCAGAGTACAAGGAAAGCGTTCTTCCGAAGGCAGTTCGTGCAAGAGTAGCTGTAGAGGCTCTCATCGGATACGGCTGGGATCGTTATGTAGGTCTTGACGGTGCTGTTGTATGCATGAACGGATTCGGTGCATCCGCTCCGTACTCCAAGCTCTTCCCGAAGTATGGTTTCACTGCAGAGAATGTTGCAGCTAAGGTGAAGGAAGTATTGAAGTAAACCTCGAAATGAAAGAATAAATATAAAAGGGTTATGTGGTTTGTAATGAACTACGTAATCCTTTTTTTGTAGAAAAGAAGGATTGGAAAATATTAGATTTTACTTGCAAAATTGTTAATGCAGGATTATTATAATTTATAGAAAAGGATTATTTTTATAAATTTGGTGAAAAATACGCAAAAACGAGCAAAATAATTTCGAGGTGAGAAATATGTTGATTCAGTTTTCTGTGGAAAATTACAAATCAATCAGAGATGAATTAGTAATTAACTTTAGGGCAAATCGTAAGTATTCGGAAAGCGCATGGGCAGTTGTGGATGTCGATAAGGGGGCACCGGTATATAAGGCAATCGGATTAGTGGGACCGAACGCATCGGGAAAGAGTAATATTATTGAGGCATTTCGTTTTGCTTTAGAATTTATTGATGAAACGATAACGCGTAAGGACAATGCTGAAATTCAAGTACAGGGATTTGCTTTTTCGGAGGAATATAAGTATAAGCCTACTTCGTTTGAATTCATTTTTGTTCATCGTGGGATAAAGTATATATATGGTTTTGCGATTACTCCGGAAACGGTTGTTGAGGAGTATCTGATTGGTTACTTTTCGGCAAAGCCCAAAACACTGTTCGAGCGCAGCGAAGGTCAAGTGTATGATTTTAAAGGCAATCATGTGAAAGCACAGAGAGAATTGCAGAAGAAGACGAATGCGAACCGTCTATACTTGCCTGTGGCAGCAGAGTGGGGATATGAACCTTTTAAACCGGTAATGCAATGGTTTAATCTGCTTGCTATAAAATATTCTCAGCCTACATTTGGCTTGAAACGTATGATAAAGAATATTATTCAAGATAACGAGAAGAAAAAAATGTTTATTCAAGAGCTACAAAAGGCAGATTTTAATATTGTAGATTTATATATACGAAACGAGGCACTTCATACAGGTTATGATCATGTTGTGAGTATTGATAGGGTTGGCGAGATCTATCTGGAGTATGCATCCAGATTACCGAAGGAGAAGTATGGAAGCCGGGTGATGTTAGTGCACAGAAACAAAGCGGGGCAGTTTTTTGAAGTTGAACTAGCTAAGGATTCTGCAGGAACACAGGATATTGTAAAGAGTGTAGCAGAGTTAATGTGTGAGGGCGAGAACGGAGGAATGATTCTTCAGGATGAATTGGGAGCAAGTTATCATACGAAGTTGACAGAACACTTCTTTCGCATGGTTCAGTCTGAAGAGATTAATCCGCAGAACGCACAGTTGCTGTTTTCTTCGCATGATACAAGAATTCTGCAGATGTTGAATCATGACCAAGTGTATCTGGTCGACAAGGATGATGACGGAGCTACTTTTGTGACGTTGTTGGATGATTATCAAATCAGAACGGATACAAATGTGGAACTTGGGTATCTGAAAGGAAGATTTGGGGCAATTCCGTATATAAAGGAGTAAAGGATGGGGAAAAGAACAAGAGGAAAGGAACAGAAGGGGAAGAAAGCAAAAGTACGAATGAAAAGCTGCATCTATGTTTTCTGCGAGGGAAAAACTGAGCGACTATATTTACAGCACTACGAGAATCGTACATATAATGTACAGGTGATACCGGTTAATACCGGTCATACTGATGCAGTAGGAATTGCAAGATATGCTAAGAAGTATATCAGCCAGCACCCATTGGAATTGGAGTATGGAGATCAAGGATATTGTGTATTTGATTCGGATCCGGGATCGAATCCGAATATAGCAGAGGCTTTTCAACTGATTGATGGAATGAAAGATAAGGGGCTGGATTGTATTTTTTCTAATCCGTGCTTTGAAGTGTGGTTTGTCTTGCATTTTCAGGATGCGCCACATGGAAAAACTGCAGAACAAATGAAACGGGAGATTAAAGAGATATTACGAAAAGAAAAGGGCGTTGCTGAGTATTCCGAATCTACAGATATCTATGATATAATTAACGATCAAGTTGAGGATGCGGTAATCAGGGCGATACGATTAGAGGAAAAGCAGAAGCAAATATATAGCGTACATTCCCATGAATGTAATCCTTATACAGACATGTTTAAATTTGTTTCGTATATGGAAGATTTGAGGAGTATAAACGTGGAGAATATGAAAAAAGATAGCGTGGCTGAAAAGACAATACTTGAATATAAAGGATATCATGCTAAAATAGAGTACGATGCCGACGATAAGATCTATGTAGGAAAAGTTATTGGCATTACTGATCAAGTCTGTTTTCACGGTGAGTCAGTTGAAGAAGCAAAGAAAATGTTTGAACAAAGTGTAGAAAATTATGAGGAATGGATTCAGAGAAGATGATGAAAATATTAGTGACCGGCGGAGCCGGATATATCGGAAGTCATACCTGTTTGGAGCTGTTAAGCGCAGGGTATGAGGTAGTGGTACTTGACAATCTGTATAACTCCTGTGAGGAGTCGTTAAGACGTGTGGAGAAGCTGACGGGAAAGACGATTCGCTTTTACAAGGTGGATCTTCTGGATGTTGCGGGGATGGAAGCATTGTTCGAGGCTGAGAAGCCGGAGGGTGTGATTCATTTTGCAGCGCTGAAGGCAGTCGGTGAGTCGTGTAAGATACCGTTAATGTATTTTACGAACAATCTGATTGGCACGATTAATCTCTTAAATGTGATGGAAAAGTACGGCGTGAAGAAGCTTGTGTTCTCGTCGTCTGCGACGGTATACGGGGTACAGGATTCGGTTGCTTATACGGAAGAGATGGTGACTTCGTCTACGGCGGTATCGAGTCCGTATGGCAGAACGAAACTGATGATTGAGGATATGCTCAAAGATATGTGCAAGGCCGATCCGAGCTGGAATGTGGCACTGCTCCGGTACTTTAACCCAATCGGTGCGCATGAGAGCGGCGAGATTGGAGAGGATCCGCAGGGTATCCCGAACAATCTGGTACCGTATCTGTCGAAGGTGGCAATCGGAGAACTGGCGCAGATCAATGTGTTCGGTACCGACTATAATACGCCGGACGGTACCTGTATCCGTGATTATCTGCATGTGGTTGACCTTGCTAAGGGACACGAGAAGGCGATTGCAAAGCTCAACGAAGAACCGGGACTTGTCATCTATAATCTTGGTACCGGTAAGGGCTACAGTGTGCTTGAGGTGATTAAGAGTTTTGAGGAGGCTTGCGGCAAGGAATTGCCGAAGGTGATGGCACCGCGCCGTGCCGGAGATCTCGATGAGTACTACTCTGTGCCGGACAAGGCAGAGAAGGAGCTTGGCTGGAAAGCGGAGCGTGGCATCAAAGAGATGTGCGAAGATACCTGGAGATGGCAGAGTAAGAATCCGAGAGGGTACGGAGCGTAAAGCTCCGAAAACTGAAGTTTCATGAGCGTAAAACTCCGGAAACTTAAGCTTCACGAAGCTGAGAGAAGAGACACCATTTTGTCGAAACCGGCAAAATGGTGTCGTTAAAAAAGTAAAAGATTGTTTGCAAATGTCATAGAGGTATGTTATGATAATTGTGCAACCAGTGTTGCAGAGTCCAAAGTAGTAAGCCTCCCACAATAAGGGAAGTGCCGATTCTTTGGTCTTTTTATTATATCATTTAGTGTGCGTGGTCTATTCTTTGCAGAGAGGAGCGATGGGGACATGGAAAAATTGAAAGTATATCTGGATACATCTGTTATTAGCCACTTATTGCAAGAAGATGCACCAGAGAAAATGGCGGATACCTTAAAGCTTTGGGATATGTTTAAAGCAGAAAAATATGATGTATTTTTGTCAACGGTCACACTGCAAGAAGTCTTGGATTGCCCAGAGCCAAAGCGAAGTCGGATGTATGATTATTTAGAACAGATTGAATATACGCCAATTGAAATTACAGATGATATGTCAGCAGTTGCACAGCAACTAATTGATATGGGAATCTTAACAAAGAAGAGTTACGATGATTGTCAACATATTGCTGCAGCAGTTATTTTTGGGTGTGATTGTATTATTTCGTGGAACTTCAAACATATTGTTAATATCAAGACAATCAGAGGTGTGAGGGCTATTACAAATCTGAAAGGTTATAAGCCAATAGAAATTTTGAATCCATCTGTATTGTTAGAAAGTGAGGAATGATTATGAAAGCGCTGACTATCAGTCCAAATTTTACAATAGAAGATATTCATCGGTTAAGAGAAAAAAATTATAATATAACTAAAGATATGGCACCGCAAGAGAGACGTAATTATTATAACCAGCGTGGTATGGAAGTGCACAGACAGATACAAGAGAGAAAATTAAAGAAAATATGATATATTGAGACGGAAGCCGCTACGAATGTAGTGGCTTTTGTAATTGATAGGCAAGAGTACTCCCAAAGGAGTATGTTGACAGGAGGTAAAAGAAATGTTGATTCCCGCTTACGATAGATTGTATCTGGAGAAGGCTCGTACCGCGCTCGGACGTATGTTGGACTTCGCGGTGTATGACCTGAAGTATGATCTTGCACAGTTCTATGAGATGTTCGTGCGTTCCGGTGTGGCA
>JAZNXH010000058.1:0-9004 GCA_045593785.1 Lachnospiraceae bacterium | reverse complement strand
GTACCGGAGCAGATAACAAAAGAGTATCAAAAAGCGATGGGCATCTGCCTGAACGTGGGGGACTATACATTAAAAATGCGGGATGAATGGCTTATTCTGATTTCCTGTGGTATAATCTTTTTGTTGGTCGGAATCGGTATGTTAAAGTATAGCAGGAAGATGGACCGATAAGCAGAAATGTAAAGGGGAACAAGCAAAACAGATTCTCAAAAGAGGGGAAACGATGAAAATAACAATCGAAACGCCAAAGCCCGGCGAAGAGGATGAGATTATCATCCGCAGCGTAGCGCTCGATGAGCGTCTACTGAAGCTGATACAGGCATTGAAAACGGAGGACAAACTTACAGGGTATGCGGAAGACAGGATTGTGAAGCTACAGCCGAAAGATGTTTATTACTTTGAAGCAGTGGACAATCATATCTTTGCTTATACAGCAAAGGAGGCATACGAAGTACATAAAAAATTGTTCGAGCTTGAGCAGGAGTACGAACATACGGACTTCCTACGTATCTCCAAGTCGGTCATTGTGAATATTGCAAAGATTGCTTATGTAAAACCGATCTTTAACGGGCGGTTTGAGGCAAAGCTTAAGAATGATGAGAAGGTTATCGTCTCACGGCAGTATGTGGCAGCATTAAAGAAGAAGCTTGGGATATAGAAAGGCAGGGAATCGTATGAAATCAATTGGCGAGTATATTAAATGGTTTGTATATATTACAACCGGTATCTTCCTTGTTTGTGCTATTAGCTTTACGCTGGAAGGAGCTACGGAAATGCCGGTCAGTACGTTCTGGAAGATCTTGTTGGAGAGTTTGGTAGCAACCGTAGTTACGGTGTTTCTTCAACCAAAGGAAGATGACGGAACAGGAAAGACATGGATTAAATTTGCACTGCATTATCTCTCTCTGTGTATCATCATGTGCTGTTTTGGTATATGGTTCGAATGGATTCACTTTAGCGAGGTTGGGATTCTCATCATGGCAGTGGATGTAGCGATTGTTTATGCTCTGTGTACTACGGTATATTATCTTGTAGATGTACGGCAGGCAAAAGGAATCAACAAGGTATTGCAGGAGAAGTACGGCGAGGAAAAGCCGTAAGAGGAGAAGTACTATGGGAAAAATAGAGAAATCCGCAGCGTCCATAGGAATCATCGGAGGAGCAGACGGGCCGACCGCCGTATTTACGGCAGGCAGAAAAATACCGTTAAAGCAACGTATACGCAGAGCGTGGTTTGATTTTAAAAGAAGGCAGGTAGCGAAACGGATAAAACCGGAGCCGCATACGATGGAGGAAGTGATGCAGTATCTGCAGAGCCGGTACGGGTTTACGGAGATGGACAAGGATTCAGAAGAGTATATCCGTGAATACCAGGAGATGCGCTGTTCCTCTATCCTGCAGTACGCACCGGAGTTGTTGGGAGAGTATGCGACATCGCCGGAGTTTACAAGCCACGATGAAGAGGGAATACGTAAGTTCCAAGAAGAGCTTGAAAAGCGGCAGCAGTTTGCGGCTCAGATACCGAAAGAGACATTTGATATAGAGTACTTTGTGTTCGAGCAGAAGAACAAAGACGGAAAGATGCAGATTTGCTTTGAAAAGCGGTTTGGGTATATTGGTGCAAATGCCAGCGGAACGAAGAAGTATATGAAGTCATTCAGCAAGATTTACAGGGATGTTTACCGGTATTACGGTGTGACACAGGAGGATATCGACAGCGAATCACGCCGGTATAAGGAATTGGTCAATTGTTTAGCAAGGAAATAAAATAATTTTTATCGGAAAGAGGAGGTATTGGGAATGGAAAAGCAAAAGATAACAAAAGGAACCTTAATTGCGTACTGGGTATGTGCAGGAGTATGGATGTTTAACTTACTGATCGATTGGGTTTCTGGTGAGTTCAGTGCAGTGAGGCTTGTGACACATGTTGTTTGTGCAGTTGTTTGGACATTGTGCGCCGTTCTTTTTACAAGGAAATATAAAAAAGAGAAGGAAGCACGCAACGACGAAACGTAATGTGGATTACCACCAGGGGGAATAATATGCTCTACATAAAAGAAGCTAATTTTGAAGACATCGAAAAAGAGTATCTCTTTGTGCGGGATATGCCGGTGGATGAAAACGGACTGACGAACCAGTGGCACGGTGTCTCGCGGGAGGATTTTGAAAAGATTGCATTGCCGGGTATGCTGGACTCTCAGAAAGGCGAGAACTTGCCGGAAGGTTATGTTCCGGAGACGTTTTTGTTCCTGTGGAAGGGGGATGAGATTGTCGGACAGTTCCGCATACGCCATTTCCTATGTGAGTCGTTGCGCACCGGGGCGGGACATATCGGATATTTTATCAAGAAGGAATTCCGTGGAAAAGGATACGGCACGGAAGGCCTTCGGCTGACTCTGCAGGTTGCAAGGGAGATTGTTCCGGAGGATGAGATATTCTTGAGAGTAAATAAGGACAATCCGGCGTCGCTTCGGGTGATGTTGAAGAATGGTGGTTATGTTGTGGCAGAGGAAGATAATAAATATTATGTGAGGATAAAGAAATGAGAAAAATATTAGTCGTAGTAGATATGCAGAATGATTTTATTGACGGTGCACTGGGGACTGCAGAGGCAGTTGCCATCGTGCCGAAGGTGGCAGAGAAAATCAAAAACTTTGATGGAACGGTAATCTATACCAGAGATACCCACGAAGAGAATTACATGGAGACGCAGGAAGGCAAGAATCTTCCCGTGCCACACTGTATCCGTGGTACCGAAGGCTGGAAGATCAGAACTGAGTTGCAGCAAGTCGGTGCGATGGTGCAGGATAAGCCGACATTTGGCAGCAGAGCACTTGCAGAAAAGCTAGTGGAAATGAATCGAGAAGAAGCGATTGAATCCATTACGCTGATTGGTCTATGTACCGATATCTGTGTTATCTCGAATGCGTTTGTGATCAAGGCATTTCTTCCGGAAACGCCGATTGTCGTAGATGCCGCTTGCTGTGCCGGAGTAACACCGGAAAGCCATGAGAGAGCGTTGGAAGCGATGAAGGTATGTCAGATTGAGGTAGTGTGAGAAGCGAGGATAAGGCAGAATGAGTGTATATGAGCAGACAAAGCAGGCGCTAGCAAAAGCGGAGGAATTGGGTGGAAAAAACGGTCTGAATTGCATCGCAGAATTGAACCCTACCGCATTGGAACAGGCAAAGGAACTCGATGCCCGAAGTGAAGCAGGAGCGTCTAAAGTTTGGGGTACGCCTGTATTAATCAAGGATAATATTGACGTGAAGGGATTACATACAACGGCAGGAAGTCTTGCTCTGGACGATAATGTTGCAACGGAGGACGCTCCGGTCATCCGGAATTTGCGGAAAAACGGAGCAGTCATCCTCGGGAAAACCAACATGACAGAGTTTGCAAATTTCACGACAGGCGGTATGCCGGGTGGATACAGTTCCCGAGGCGGACAGGTCATTCATGCAGTGAATCCGAAACTGAGTCCGGCCGGTTCGTCCAGTGGGTCGGCAGTTGCCGTTGCGGCAGGGATTGTCCCGGCAGCAGTGGGGACAGATACTTCGTTTTCGATCATTGCCTGTGCACAGGAGAACGGAATTTGTGGTCTGAAGCCTCCGGTCGGAGTATTGTCTTCGGATGGGATTATACCGATTGCAAAAACTCTGGACAGTGCCGGAGCGATGGCAAGGAATTTATCGGATGCATTGCGGTTGTATTCTGCCATGCGGGAAGAACCGTTACCGGAACTACAGGCAGCAGACATTGCAACACTGCGGATCGCGGTCAATATGGCGAACCGGAAGATGGTATCCCCGGGTCAGAATAAATTCCGAAGACGCGCAGTAAGACAACTCAAACGGAACGGAGCACGCATTAGCAAGATAGAACAGATGCCTACGCCGTTCCAGGGCGTGATTATGAAGTACGAATTCAAGGCGCATCTGGAAGAGTATCTTGGTACTTCGGCGGCATCACGAAAGACACTGCAGGAAATCGTGGAATACTATGAAGCAAATCCCGAAACCATGATGAAATACGGGAATACACTTTTGAAAGCCTCGTTGGAGGAAACACCGGGCGGTCTGCAGGGAACGGAATACTTGAATGCAATGGAAGAGCGCAGCAAGATGATGGTAAGCGTGCGGGAAGCGTTGGCTGATTATGATGCGGTTATCATAACCGGACCGACAAATATCATGCATTTTTGCGGCTTGCCTTCGGTTACGATTGCAGGGAGTCAGACGAACAAGTATGGTGTACGTCGTGGATTGATGTTGTACGGTGTGGATGAATACAGATTGTACCGGGCGGCGTTGGCGATAGAGAAAATCATTGGAGATTAAGAAAAGGGGAGTCGGAGAAATCTGACTTCCTTTGTTTGTTATTTATTATATATTTTTCTTGCTAAGTATCATAGGGTGTGCTACAATCAAACCGAACATAAGTTCTGGTTGCAGAGTTGTGTTTTATCAGTTTGCAAGGAGAGTTATTGAAAAAATGCTTGAAGTAAAATTCTATGAACAGGTGGATGATGCACTATTGAAGTTTGCGGTTATCCTCTCCCGGACACAAGGAAAATGGGTGTTTTGTAAGCACAGGGAAAGAACGACTTATGAAATACCGGGCGGGCACCGAGAGCCGGGAGAGACGATTCGAGAAACTGCTGAACGGGAGTTAAGGGAAGAGACAGGTGCGGTTGACTTTGATATGAAGCCGGTTTGTGTATATTCCGTTAAGACAGAAGAGAACGAAACTTTTGGGATGCTGTTTGCAGCAGATATATTCTCGTTTGAAGACATCCACAGTGAGATTGAATCCATATTGATTACAGAAGACCTGGTGGAGCAGTGGACGTATCCGCTGATTCAGCCAAGGTTATTGGAAGAGGCAGCACGAAGAGGATTTTGAGAGAACCGATAATTGGTTGTACCAAGAGATTTTGTTGTGAGAAAGGGGAAGTACGAAATGATTGAAAGATACGATGTAAGTGAGAACTGGGCGCATACCGGAATTATCAAGGCGGGGGATTTTTGTTTCTTAAGTTATTGTGTCGGCAATATCGGAGGAACGGTGGAGGAGCAGATTAACGGTGCTTTTGATGATATGGAAAGACGCTTGGCTATGGTTGGTCTTACTCTTGAGAATGTGGTTCAGATGGATTGTTTGTTCCGGGATGTCTGGAATATTCCGACGATGGAAAACGTGATAAGACAAAGATTCAACGGAAAATATCCGGTACGCAAGTCCATCCAGACAGAGTTTGCTCATATGGGAGGACAAAACGGTCTGCAATTTCAGGCAGATGCAATTGCATATTGCGGTGAGAAATAGTAAACTGATACAAATAAACGGAGGGTGAGAGATGGCTGTTAAGATTCTGGAAGTTAAAAAAGAGAGTTGTCCGGCAACGCTGTTCATCGGCAAGCGATACGATGGAAATGTTAACTGGGGCGAATGGTGGGCAAACGACTGGTTTTCAGTGCTGGAGAAGAATCCCTGTATTCCGTTTAACGGTGATGCTTATATCGGAGCGGTACATATTGTTGACGGTATGCCGGAGTATTGGATTGGTATGTTCTTCCCAACAGGGACGGAGGTTCCGGAAGGCTTTGAAGCAGTTGAGATTGAATCCTTAGACTATGCGGTATGCTATCTTCAGGGAAAAGAGGGAAGCAGTGAGTTTTATTCTATGGAAACACACAATCTGTGTCTGGAGGAGATAAGGCGTCTTGGCTTACAGCGCAAGGAAGACGATTGGTGTTTCGAGCGTTACAACTGTCCGAGATTTACGACACCGGACGCAGATGGGAATGTGATTTTAGATTATGGAATTGCGATTATGTAATCCGCGCGATACGAGGTGAACCAATGATTCCAAGCAGAGAAGAAGCAGAGAGAATAATCAGAGAAGCAGAAGCCATCAATCCGGGACCGTGGGGGGACCATTGCCGGGTTGCGGCGCATTGTGCAGAGAGTATCGCAGCAAGGTGTGAAGGGATGGATTCGGACAAGGCTTATGTTGTCGGATTGTTGCACGATATCGGAAGACGGTTTGGAGGAAGACATCTGGGACATGTGGCGGATGGATATTCGTACATGATGTCATTGGGCTATGATGAAGTTGCTCGCATTTGTCTGACACATTCCTTTAATAATCAAAGCATGGAAGGATATATCGGAAAGATTGATACGACCGAGGAGGAGCTTGCGCTGATTCAGACCGAGCTTGCGAAGATAACCATGGATGACTATGATCGGCTCATCCAGTTGTGTGATGCACTGGCAGGTGCGGAAGGCGTGCTTGATATCGAAGAACGGATGGGAGATGTCAAGCGCAGGTACGGGTATTATCCGGAAGACAAATGGAACATCAATTTAGATCTCAAGAGATATTTTGAAGACAAAATGCAAGCGGATTTGTATGTAGTTGTGGATAAAGAGAACTACAGGCCGTAATGAATTCTTGCGTGTTGCGAAAGAATGGCGTATAATTTTGCACATGATTGAAGAAAGGCATGGTGACAAGCATGGACAATTGTATTTTCTGTAAGATTATCAAAGGCGAGCTTCCGAGCCGCAAGGTATACGAGGACGAATTTACTCTCTCGTTCATGGATATTGCAAAAGATGTAGACGGACATATTCTGGTAATTCCGAAGGAGCATTGCAAGAATATCTTAGATTGTAATTATGAGGCACTTCGTCACACCATTGATACCGTTAAGAAGGTGTCGAATCATCTGACAGAGAATTGTGGATACGACGGCGTTGATGTCATGAATGCAAATGATGAATCTGCTGGACAGACGGTATCGCATTTCCATATGCACATCATCCCGAGAAGATACAACGACGGACTGGGTGAGACCGGCGAGTGGCCGTGCTTCCCGGGTGCAAAGTTCGAGATTGAAGAGATTCACAAACAGGTAACGATGATAAAGTAAACATGTATGAAAATGTAAAGAAAGCCAACCGGATGATGGTTGGCTTTTGACTATTATAGTAATGCATCAGCAATCTGTGCAAAATCAGCAAGAGTCAATGCTTCGCCTCGAACCGTAGGCGAGATACCGCAGGATTCGATTGCCTGTACCAGATCTTCCTTGGAATAGTGTAATTCTGCGCTGTTGGACAGACCATTCAGCAACGTTTTTCTTCTTTGGTTAAACGATGCGCGGATCAGCTTGAACATCAGTGCCGGGTCACTGCACTGTACCGGCTTGGTCTCGTGCAGGCGTAGGCGGATGACGGCCGAAGCAACGTTCGGGCGGGGCATAAAACAGTTCTGCGGAACATTGGCGGCCAAATACGGTTCACAGTAATATTGTACAGCAAGGGACAACGCACCGTAGTCCTTGGTGCCGGGTTTGGCCTGCATGCGCTCTGCAACTTCCTTCTGTACCATCACGGTCATGCTTTCGAGCGGAACACCGGTCTCAAGAAGTTGCATGATGATGGGGGTCGTGATATAATAAGGCAGATTTGCGACAACCTTGATCGGCCGGCCGGCGTTTTTCTCTGCCACGAGTGCGTGAAGGTCAAGTTTTAAGATGTCTTCGTTGATTACGGTGACATTCGGGTACGCAGAAAGGGTGTCGCCTTCGAGAATCGGAATTAGATTGCGGTCAATCTCTACCGCTACGACTTCGCGGGCTGCTTCGCACAGATACTGTGTGAGTGTACCGATGCCGGGACCGATTTCTACGACAAAGTCATCCGGACCGACTTCTGCGGCACGGACGATTTTTTCCAGAACAAAAGGATCGATTAAGAAGTTCTGACCAAATTTTTTCTGAAAATTGATATGGTATTTTTGCAGGATTTCAATGGTGTTCTTCGGATTACCCAGACTTGCCACGGCGAAACGTCCTTTCGTAGTTGCTTTCCGGCTAGTATACCGTATTTTTGAAAAAATCACAAGGGATTTTGGAAAGGATAGATATGAAGAAAAACGGACGTTATTTTACCAAGGAAAAAAAGGGAGAAGTACAACAGGAACCGAAGGATACCAGGACATATTTCCGAAGGTTGCTGTTGTATGTAGCAATTCTTCTGGGGGCGGTTGCTATCTGGATGATGGTGAATGCTAAGGGAACGGCGTATCTGACAGCATTTCTTCTTGCATTTTTTATCATCGTAACCTGCGTAGAGGTGCATCTTGCAAATCCGGAAAAACAAGAATATTCGCTGTTGAAGAAGATTCTGCATAAACAATAGATAATGTTAAATGAGGTAGGATGACGTATTTGGCGAGTAAAATACATTTGAATCAAGACAATGGTGATGGGAAATAATATGGATAAGATAAAGAATATTTGGTTAAAAGAATTACTTCAGATGGTAAAGGCGCCGACGTATTTTGCTTATTGGCTGGCATTGTTTTTGGTATATTTCCATCAGTATTTGTTGGTAATCTACGCAAACAAGACGGCAATGGTTGTAGCAGAAGACAGTTTCGCGTATGCAGCGGCACGGCGGTTTGGCGACAGCTTCGGTGCTTTTTTAGTCATCTTTCCTGCGTTTGTAATTGCAACGTCGTTGCTGCGTGACCTCAGGGTAAAGAAATTAAAGCAGATTGATGTGCGGGAAGGGGAGACGGCATTGACTGCAGTTGGAGTCCGTTACATAACGCAGGTTGCGCTCCTGTTTCTTCCGGTGCTCGTAATTGCGACGATAGCGGCTGTAAATCTGGAAAAGACAGCAGAACTTGATGTGGTTGTTACCTTTGCAGAACAGCTCCGCTTTTTCGAGATAAGTTTTGTATGGCTGTTGCCGGTTATTATGGCAGTAACAGCAGTTGTGCAGTTGCTTCTCGAAATAACAGAGAAGTGTTTGGTTGGCATTGTCGGCCAAATGGTAATCTGGATATTCACTACCGGTTCCACTGCAGAGGTCGGAGATTACAATTCCTGTCTTGCTATCCGTCATATGCAATTTGGCGCATATGAGGTGTTTTCGTCAAATGCAGGAGCGTTGGCGGTAAACCGTATTGTAGTGGTATTAATCT
>JAZNXH010000057.1:0-11253 GCA_045593785.1 Lachnospiraceae bacterium | reverse complement strand
TTTATGAGCCCTTGGATACAGCTGAATGCCTCCGCACTTTGGAGCAGACAGACCGGAGAAGCACTTGATGATACAGCAGTTGACGTGGTAGGTTGTATGGGGCTAAAAGGCTTACCTGCAGGGAGCAATATGCTTGGTCTTGTGCATTATGAAGGAAAAGAGTACGAGTTTAATTTCTCGAAACTGATGACATACCCGCAGGCGAAGTATCGTTGTCGGGAGAAAGAAAATAATATCGTATGGCATGTCCGTATGGCAAATACAGAAGGCGCTATGGAGATGAAAGCCGTTTGTCCTAAGTCTGAGATGATAAAATTGCGTTTCTGCAAACCGGATGGGACCTGGACCAACAATCTATGGAGCGGCGGTACCGGACGCGCAGAGCTTAGCTTGTACCGCAGGGTGTTCGGCAAGCTTCGCCTTGTAGACACGATGGTGGCGGAGAAGGTCGGCTGTATGTGGGCTGAATGATAGAGAGACAGCAGTTGTTTGAAAACGACTGCTGTTTTTTGGAATAAATATTAGTGTTCTGCATATATACCAATATAAGGGTTGTCCTATAATCAGCGCATCGCGCGGAAAGAGGTTGGTATGGCAGAATATAAACGGTGGATGGCATATTTGTACAACTATGAAAATGGTTTTAAGAAAAATTGCGTTGGCACGGCGCGGATTGAGCGGCGTGGAAATGAAGCAAAAACAACCGTAGCGATACAGGTGCCAAGTTTATCAAATGAGAGCTTGAAGAACTTTTATTACATACGGACACCGGAAGGTGTACGGGGAATTAGTGCCGGGGAATATGCAACAAACGGTCCAAACGGAAACTGGCAGATTAGTATGAATGCAGAGGATATGGGCGGAAGTGGTTTAGAATTGGAACGGATGGACGGATATCTGATTTGCCGGGACAGTATGAAGTATTTTGCATCAGCTTGGGATGACAAACCCCTGCTTCCGACCGAGGTGTACGAGTTGTTGCAAGCCTTGGAGGAAGAAAGAAACCGACCGGTACAGCCGGACCGGATTGAATTGTTGGTTGAGGAAGAAGAGCAAAGGACGGAAGCAGAAAGCAGTGTGGCAGAGCAAGGCTGGGAAGAAACGGACGGATTGATTGCGGATGAGACGTGGGACACAGAAGAAAGGGTGACAGAAGATAGTGAGTCCGACAATCTTGAGACAAGGTTGCAAGAAGAAATGGAACAGTTGTTTCCGGAACAGGAGCAACCGCGGGGAAGACAGATGCAAACGAATGCGGCGGAACGCATCTTTGAACTCTGCCCGGTTATCTGGCCATTTGCAGAACCGTGGGCAGAACGTTGTGTGAAACTGGAACTAGAGGACATTGGTTTACTGCCGGCAGAACATTGGCAGTTGACAACGAACAGTTTTCTGATGCACAGTTATTACGGATACCGTCACCTGGTGTTGGCGAGAGTGCGGGACGGTGCGCGTTACCGCTATGAATTGTTGGTACCAGGTATTTATAATGAGCGGGAAAAAGAGATTGCCGGATTGTTCGGGTTCGATGAATTCCATAATACGAAGAGTCGTCCGATTGCAGTAGGGGAGTATGGCTATTGGTCTATGCCGGTTGTGTTCGGCTGAGTTTAAGAAAGGATAAAGCAGAGAATGTTACAGTACAGCGACCTGAATACATATCTGAAAAAAACTTTTGGGAAAAAGGTATATAAGTTGTCCCTGGATGCCGGATTTTCCTGTCCGAACCGTGACGGAACCATCGATACAAGAGGCTGTAGCTTTTGCAGTGCAGGCGGTTCCGGGGAGTTTGCTGCATCAAGGCGATTGACCATCACGGAACAGATAGAAGAAGCGAAAAGCCGTGTCCGGGAAAAGCTTCCGAAAAACGGCGAAGTCGGGTATCTCGCATATTTTCAAGCATTTACAAACTCCTATGCTCCGGTAGAGGTATTACGGAAGGTCTATGAGGAGGCGATGGATGCTCCGGGAGTTGTTGCACTGTCCATTGCAACCCGACCGGATTGTTTGCCCGCAGAGATAGTAGAGCTGCTGGAGGAGCTGAACCGGAGAAAACCAATCTTTGTCGAGCTTGGTCTTCAGACCATGCATGAGGAGAGTGCAGTGCGAATCCGCAGAGGGTATCCCTTGGCAGTGTTTGAAGATGCGGTACAGAGATTGTCACAAGCAGGAATCAAGGTAGTAGTACACCTAATTCTTGGACTTCCTTATGAGACCAAAGAAGATATGCTGGCGAGTGTTCGTTATGTCTGCAGATTGCCAATACACGGAATCAAACTTCAGCTTCTGCATTTGTTAGAAGGTACAGACATGGGCGAAGAGTTCAAAGCGATGACAGAGGAAGAGAGGGAGAATGCTTTTGCCTGTCTTACAATGGATGAGTACCTCGAGTTGGTAGTGGAATGTCTGAAAATCATTCCGCCATCGGTGGTAGTACACCGGTTGACCGGTGACGGGCCGAAACGGATTCTGATTGCGCCAAAATGGAGCGGAAATAAAAAAGCAGTGCTGAATGCACTGTCAAAAAAGATTTGTATAGAAGAATGAAGGAAAGAAAAAGCCTGCGAACAGAACGATGTTTGCAGGCTTTTGGTTAATCAATTCCTCTTAGCTCAACGATTTCAAAATATGGTTTCAGCATATCACGGAATGCACGCATCTGTTCCGGTTCATAAGCGTGGAACTGTCCGAGGGAAGCACCGACCAGTGTCTCAGAATCGCGGAAGGATTGCAGATAATATGCGCTTGCACCGTTCAACCATTTGCCGATAGCAAGCAGGTCTTCTTCGCTATGAAGTTCTTTTACTACCGTGGTACGGAATTCATAGGGAATGGAAGACTGCATCAGAAGGTCTGCAGACTGACGGACGGAGTCGGTGATTAAGTTATCAAAACAGAGAGTGTCTTTGCTTGCGTCAGAACTGCTTGCAGAGGAATCGGATTCTTGCGATTCTTCCGGGATACCGATGGTTGTGAGGTATTTCTTTGGAGCATTTTTGATATCCATAGAAACATAATCAAGCAGTCCCTCGTCCAGAAGTGCTTTGAGAACGCCGGGACGGCTTCCGTTAGTATCGAGCTTGACGTGGAATCCCATCGCGCGAATCTTGCGGATGAACTCCGGCAAATCTGCCTGCAGGGTCGGTTCGCCGCCGGAGATACAGACGCCTTCCAGGATGCCTTTGCGGGACTCTAAAAAAGAAAAGATTTCATCTTCGTTGATGGCAGGCTGACTGCCCGGATTCAGCACAAGAGAGGCGTTATGGCAAAACGGGCAACGGTAGTTGCAGGCGCCGGTGAATATAAGACATGCCATGTGCCCCGGATAGTCAAGCAGTGTTAATTTGTTCAGACCATGTATTTTCATAAGAGGTTCATCCCTTCCTGCATCCGGTGGAGCGGTTACTTGTTTGTTTCATCTTTTGGAAGTTGTTTTAGTTTTACCCGAAGATCTGCAAAAAAATCCGATAGTACGGAAGAGCAGGTCTCCTGCATAACGTCATAGGTAATCTCAACCTGATGATTGAATTGCTGCATCTGTAAGAGGTTCAGGATAGAGCCTGCACAGCCGGCTTTCGGGTTCATGGCACCGATGACAACGCGGTCGATGCGCGCCTGTACGATGGCTCCGGCACACATCTGGCAGGGCTCTAAGGTGACGTAGAGCGTACAGCCTTCGAGGCGCCAGTCGCCAAGCTTTTTGCTGGCTTTGTCAATGGCAAGCAGTTCAGCATGTGCAAGCGTGGTTTTGTTTTTCTTGCGCTTGTTATAGCCGGTGCCGACGATTTCGTCGTTGCATACGATGACGCAACCAATCGGAACCTCGCCGATTTTAGCTGCCCGTTTTGCAAGGGACAGGGCTTTTTTCATATAGTATTCGTCTGTGTGACGGGTCGGTGTCATATTTTCCATAATAATTCCATTCCGGGGATCCGGTTTCCAATCGATGTAATAATATGAAGTTCGGTATGCATAAGGAATGCTTTTACCGACAAAATGAGTATATCACAAATAAGCTAATTGTAAAATCTGTATTTTTGTGTTACACTGTGCATTCAGTGATGAAAATGTACCTTTGTCCAACTGCGCTCGTGCGTTGGTCGGGGGCAGAAAGGGGTCAGGATGTTTCGAAAAAATGTTGTTGTTCTTTTGGTAATGCTGTTCGTTATTATTATCGGTACAACCGCTTGTGGCACAACGCAAGAGGATGGAAAGCTTCACGTAGTAGCGGCTGTATTTCCGCTTTACGATTGGACAAGAGAAATTATCGGAGATGATATGCAGAATGTGGAACTGACCCTTCTGGTGAACAACGGAACTGACCTGCACAGTTATCAGCCGTCTGCTTCCGATTTGATCAATATTTCAACTTGTGATGTGTTCCTGTATGTTGGCGGAGCTTCGGATGTCTGGGTGAAGGATGCATTGAAAAATGCTACGAATCCGGATATGCAGGTAATCAATCTGATGGAGGTACTCGGAAATAGGGCGGTGGAAGAAGAGATTGTAGCGGGAATGCAGCATTCTCATGAGAAACATGATGCACACGAGCATCAGGAAGACAACCACGAATCCGGTTCTTATGACGAACACGTCTGGTTATCTCTGAATAATGCAGTGCTTTTTGTAAATCATATCAGTAAAGAGCTGGAGACTGCAGATGCCGAAAATGCAGAAATCTACCGCAGCAATGCAACTGTTTATACGGAAAAGCTGAAGGCATTGGAGACAGATTACCGGAATACAATCGAACAGGCAAAGACGGATACGCTTTTGTTCTGCGACCGTTTTCCGTTCCGTTATCTGACTGAGGATTATGGATTGAAGTATTACGCAGCATTTCCCGGATGTTCTGCGGAGACGGAAGCGAGTTTTGCAACGATAGCATTTCTCGCTGAGAAGCTGGAGGAGTTGCAGCTTCCTGCAGTTATTACCATTGAGGGTTCGGATAAGAAGATAGCGCAGACCGTAATTGAGAATACAGAGTTAAAAAATCAAGCAATTGTAAGTTTGGATTCCTTACAGTCTGTCAGCAAAAAAGAGATTGAGGATGGCGCTACGTATTTGTCCGTAATGGAGAAGAATCTGGGTGTTCTGAAACAAGTATTACAGTAGTACTTGGGCTTGACAGAACAGGGAAAAGCAAGTATACTGAACCACGCTTCGTTTGAAGCAAATATCCAATACGTCATAAAGTTTCCGTGCAGCCGGGGAGTTAGCGGTGCCCTGAACCTGCAATCCGCTATAGCAGGGGTGATGTTCTGCCGAGGGCATTTGATTGCAAAGCTGCCCTTTGTAAGTGATGTTGACGTCTGGGTCTTACGCAACAGGAATTCGTGAACCGTGTCAGGGCAGGAATGCAGCAGCACTAAGCGAAAGCTCTTGTGTGCCGTAGGGTCGCCTGGACCGAGTTAACTGCAGAGGTAACGTTTGTGGTTAATGTTCGACGTAGGACGCACGGATTTTTTAATTTTATTGACTTTAGAAAGAGTTTTGGGAGAAACTCTTTATTTTTTTATTTTTTTTCTTCAATTATCGGGCGGTTTCGTGTATAATAAATGCTGTCGTATTATTATCTTAAGGCAGGGGTACCTATTGGAGAAAGGTAGATTATGATGGGCTTACAGATTGCGGTGAACGCGGTGAATCAAGCAGATGCAGGAAGCTGTATTTTATGCTGTGGTGAAGCGGTAAATTACATATGTATGGTATTGAAAGGGAAGGTTGCAGCAAAAAGTAATGGTGTTAATCTTCCGCTTGGTGCCGGAAGTTTTTTGGGCATTAATGATTTGTATGCAGGTCAGTACCAGTGTGATTATGTGGCGTTGGAAAATGTGACATTTTTTGCGTTCCCCGCAAGCAAAGAAAAAGGATTAAAACCTATCCTTACCGCCAATCATGATTATGGCGGACTTATGGTATGGTCCTTTGCAAGATATATTACTGAACTGGGAAGAGTGTTGGATGAAATCTGCGATACTGCGAAGACTTTGAGTGAAGCAGTGAAGGATGCATATGCGAAATATCTGGAATACGGAGAAGGAGCAGGACTAAAACCGCGTCGAATGACATTCGCGGAGGAACTGAAGCCGTTTTCACTTACGAATATTCCGGATGTAAAAAAGTTTGCTTACTATAAAGAAGCCGCCAAGATTTCACTGGAAAAGCATAAGGGATATTATTTGGATTCTATGATAATGTCAGAACAGCAGGTGGAAGAGGAAGCGAATCTGGTAAATTCGTTTTTCCGTGCATGCAAAGAAGCAACAGAGTATCTGGAAGACGTGTTTTACTGTCTGATGAATAACGGGGATCAGAATTTGTTCCTGTATGTTGCTACTTTATTAGTGGAAGCAAATAAGAAAAATATTGATACTATGGAGTTGTCACAGCTGTTGGATGAACTGACGGATCAGAT
This sequence comes from Lachnospiraceae bacterium, assembly GCA_045593785.1. Taxonomy (GTDB): domain Bacteria; phylum Bacillota; class Clostridia; order Lachnospirales; family Lachnospiraceae; genus SZUA-448. Next base: position 4,835 of record JAZNXH010000057.1, on the reverse strand, counting down.
TAACCGCGCAGAACAATTCCTGAGCGATCGCTTAGGTAGTAATATTGATGTTAACCGTAAGCGGATGGAAGAGATTTATTTCTCGGTGATTTCCGGTGAGGTTGCACAGAGCGAATTGACGGAGAAGCCCGACAGTGTTATGGAGATGCCGGATGAAGAGCAGATGGATAAGATTCGAAAGATTCTGACCGGCTCTTTACAGCAAATTCTGGGCTTTTCAGCATGGGAAGGAGACAGGGCAGATGCTTTTCGAACTGCAATTGAGAACTTTATCCTTTTGCCGGATCGCATGTCTGCGGATGATGCAGTGCGTAAGCTAAAACGTGATATCAGTAAGATGTTTTTTGATTTATATCAGGCGGTATTTTTGCAGGCATATGCTGCAAAGTCCGTTCCGATGGCAGTGGAATTGTTTTTGGATTATGGGTTTGTGGATGAACGTCTGATTACGGATGAACAGTTAACCATGTTCTGTAGTTTTAAGAAAGAGAAGCAGGAAACTCCGTGTGAAGTATACACGATTCGGGAATGGTTGCGTTTGGTTTACGAAGGAAAGAAAGAGCCGTCCAAAAGCGAGATGGATATGACCTTCGAAGAAAACTTGCGTGATCTGAAGAAGCGTGGCGAGTTGACAGATGTGCAGATGCGTGCAGCGGCTACAGACCGGAACGAACGTCTTTCGTATGAGATTCACAATATGTTTTCCTGTAACGACCGTCTGGTAAACGGTCAGATTAGTACGTTTGTGCCAATTTTATATGCAGACGGATTGGCGTGGGAACCGTCTAAGTCGTTCCTGACCAAGAAAAAGGTCAATGAGATTATTCTGCGCTTGCTGGAAAAAGATCCTACGGTGTTCTACCGCGAGGTGATGTACCGTCAGGAAGAATTGGGAATTGAAAAAGAATTTGTTATGAAGCAGGTGTTCCCGGAAATTATACTGCTTCCGTGTAACGGTGTAAAAGCGATTATGTGGCAGGAGATTACGGGAAAACGTAGGGATTCACAGGCGAGATTTTTATTACCGCATTTCTATGAGGGAGATCCGGAGGACGTTCTGGTTCAGACCTTGGGCAGATTCCGTTGGGAGATGTGCCGTACGATGATGGGACTTGCGTGGAACAATATTCAGATTAAGTCGCTTACATCGGAGTACTGTGATTATATTCAGTATTATCGGAAGAATCATGATCTGTCCGAAGAGAAGAGAGAAAAACTAAAGGCACAGATACAAAAAGCAAAAGGTAGCACGAGGGAGACCTTTGTGCAGGACTACGAAGTTTGGATGAAGTACGAGTCCGGCGGTGCAGTGCGATTGAATAAGGTGGCAAGAGAGTTGCTGGCAACGTATTGTCCGTTTGGTGCAGCGGTTCGTAATACGTTAAAATCACAGCCGATTTTTGAAGATGCGATGGGACGTTTCGAGCGAGGAAGAAGTAAGAAGGCATATGAACTTGAGATGCGTTATCGTATGCTGGAGAAAGAAAAAGGGGAACTTCCGGAAGAGTTAACGGAAACACTGAAATATTATAAAAACCTTTAGTGGGGATTGCTTATGGAAAGTTATAAAACAGTTCGGACATTAGCAGCAATCAAAACTTATATGGAGAACGGAGAGGATCAAGAGGCATATGATCTTGTGCGTCAGTTGAACATCAAGAAAGTGCGCAGTGTGCAGGATCTGAATATGATGGCTCAGGTTTGTTCCCGTGTCGGAGGGTACGAGGATGCAAAAGAAATCAATCTTTTGATCTATGAACGTACCTCTTCGCGTCGTGCACTCGCGCAGGTAGTGGAGCTGTCAATCAAGCAGGGACAGACAAAAGACGCAATGTATTTCCTGGAGAAGTATGAAAAAGTTGCACCGATGGACCCGAGCCGTTTGATTTATCGTTTTCGTATTTATAAGATGCTTCAAGAGCCTTTGGAGGATCAGATTGCGGTATTAGAGCAATGGAAAGCGGAAGAATATGCGGAGCGTTGGGCTTATGAATTGGCAAAACTTTATCATAAGATTGGAGATGCCAAGCGTTGCGTGGACGAGTGTAATGATATCATTTTGTGGTTTGGCGAGGGAAAGTATGTAGAGTGGGCGCATGTTTTGCGCGGATATCATACCGGTGAAGTGGATGTAGAGACTTTGCAGAAGTATCAGGAACAGAGTACAGAACCGGCGGTGCAGGAAGCACAGAAACTACAGATAAGTGAGGAACAGGAAGAATCCTACGAAAAAGAGGAAGAACCAATTGAAATCGCAGGGGCAAATGTATCAGAGGAAGATGAACTGAGCGAATTTGCAGAAGCAAGCGAATCGGATGAAGAAACAGCAGAGGCTGAAACCTTCGATCAGGGGTTTGACGACGAAGCAGTAACGAATGCACTGATTAGTGCAGTAGAAGAGATGTCAAAACAAGAACAGGATAAGACGTATGTATCGAGTTTTGTTCCGGTAGAGACAAAAGAAGTTTTTGAAGAAGAAGCCATCCGGTATATGCAGGACTATTTGGGAGATCTCAGTACAAAACACGTGGTAAATCTGAAGGGTGATGTGGATTCAAAGTATCAGCCGGAAGAGGGCGGCGCTTTGGAAGCGATGCTGTATGAGAGAGAACTCCGATTGGAGGATTTGCTTGGAAACTTTGCAAGAATTGAAGCTGTGCGTAAACAGATTGTACGTGCATTGGACTTGATTTTTGCCCCGAATAAACGTGGAAACAATCTGATTATTACCGGAGGACCGGCATCCGGTAAAACAGAGCTTGCCAAGAAGATTGTTAAGATGTTGTATCGTTTTCAGATATTGCCTGCGACTAGAGTGGCAATTGTAGATGCAGATAAATTGAACAAGATGGATATCGAAGAAAAACAGGAGTCCTTGTCGGATTGCTGTCTGATTGTTGAGCGCGCCGGAGAATTGACTAATGAGACGGTAGGTAAGTTGCTGGCATTAAGCAATGTATCTGCCGGAAAATCGATTGTCTTTTTAGAGGGAGATAGAAAATCCATTAATGGCTTGTTGCGTGACAATGCGGAGTTAAACAGAGTTTTTAACAACCGGATTCATCTTCCGGAAGAATACCGTCCCGCAGAATTAAAGGGATTTGTATTTGATTATCTGATTGAGAAGGATTATGAAATCGATGTATATGCAGATGAAGTATTAGAAGAGCGTATCCGGATGATGTTAGGAACAAAGACAACGAATCCGATTCGTGACAGTATTGCTATCGGAAAAGAAGGAATAAAAAATGCCGAAAAAAGAGCTGCCAAAAATCTTGCGAAAATGGCAGCTACAGGAAACTATGAAAATGCGGATATTATGGTGCTTCATAAGGAAGACTTTATCTGAACTTAAAATTTATCTGTACCGGTTCTTTGAGCGACTGACCACCGCGGGATTGTACTCTGGTAGTGATGTGCAGAGTATAAAGTTCTGTGGTAGAGTATGCAGAAGCCGGTGCAATCTCGATGGAATGCGTGTTCTCATCATAGCTGATGTATGCACCGAGGAGATCGCCCTTTGCCGTAGTCACATATAAATTATTGGTGTTGATGGTGGAAGGATTCAGAGGGGCAGTAAACTTAATCCGCCATACGAATTTGCCGGTCTTAAATTTTAAGTCTTGCTTTACCAGCTTTTCGGCACCTGCCGGGGTCTGAATATCCAGATAATTGCTTGGCATAATGGTCTCTTTTCAAAAATTATTTTTTGTAAGTATAGCATAGAAATACGGTGTTTACAATATGAAAAGCGGGCGAACGGTTGCATAATTGCAGAAAAGAGTGAAAAAAATATACAAATAAAGATAAACCTTTTGAAAAGCGGTTTACAAAATACAGAAATATGCTATAATCAACATTGAGAAAATATTGACAAAAATGACATGTAAAAATTGTGTAATTTGTAGAGGGTTATTGAAATATAACGAAAGGACTTTCGGTGTATACCGATAGGGTTCAATCATGGAGCAGTACATTATTAAGGGTGGCGTTCCGCTTTCCGGCGAGGTTTTAATCGGTGGAGCAAAGAACGCAGCGTTAGGAATTATCGCAGCTGCAGTTATGTCAGATGAGCAGGTGACGATTGAGAACATCCCTGATATCCGTGATATTAATGTGCTTTTAGAGGCACTTGAAGAAATCGGAGTAAAGGTGGGACGGCCGAATCGCCATACCGTTCGTATACATGCCGATAAAATCAATTCACTTTGCGTTGATTCTGATGCAATCCGCAAGATGAGAGGTTCGTATTATCTGATTGGAGCATTGCTTGGAAAATATAAAGAAGCACAGGTGGCATTGCCCGGTGGCTGTAATATCGGAAGCCGTCCAATCGATCAGCATTTGAAAGGTTTTGCAGCACTTGGTGCAAAGACGAAGATTCAGCATGGTTTGATTAAGGCACATGCAGATAAACTGGAAGGAAGCCATATTTATCTCGATATTAACAGTGTGGGAGCGACAATCAATATTATGCTTGCCGCTGTTATGGCGGAAGGTCAGACGACGATTGAGAATGCCGCAAAAGAGCCGCATGTTGTTGATGTTGCGAATTTCCTCAACAGCATGGGTGGCAATATTAAGGGCGCAGGAACAGATGTAATCCGTATCAAGGGCGTAGAGCGTTTGCATGGAAGCAATTATTCCATTATTCCGGATCAGATTGAAGCGGGAACCTTTATGTTGGCAGCAGCAGCGACGCAGGGCGATGTGTTGCTTCGTAATGTAATTCCGAAGCATTTGGAAGCAATTACTGCGAAGTTGGTAGAGATTGGCGCAGAAGTTGAAGAGTTTGATGATGCGGTACGTGTACGTGCAACCAAACGTCTTGGTGG
>JAZNXH010000056.1:0-53632 GCA_045593785.1 Lachnospiraceae bacterium | reverse complement strand
AGACAAGTTGCCCCCCCAACTCCTTGGCTCACAGAACGACATGGCTACGACCGACTTGTCATAAACACCGTCAACTGCGCGCGCCATCAGTATTACATCACATTCTAATTCAATAGAACGAAGTGCAGTCGTCGTATCGGTAGAGAAATAAGGATGCCCGATGCCACCTGCAAGGAACACTACCTTACCATTCTTTAAATCTTCCACCGCTTTATCTTTGGCGAACAACTCGCTCATAGTGCCACATGCAAACGGAGTATAGATCGAAGTCTGCATACCAACGTAACGGAAAATCTCAGATACATAAATGCAGTTCATCACCGTTGCGAGCATACCGATCTGGTCAGCCTTTGGACGGTCAATCGTCTCGCTACTTCTGCCACGCCAATAATTACCGCCACCGATAACAATTGCAACTTCTACACCGGCATCTACAACTTTCTTCACCTGTTCTGCAACCTGAATACAGGTCGCTTCATCGAAACCGAATTTTTTCTCACCGGCAAGTGCTTCACCACTTAACTTTAATAATACTCGTTTATAATTTGACATGTTGCTTCAACCTCTTATTCGAATACATTATCAATATCAAGAGATGCATAAGAAGTAAGGGAACAGAAACCTTCTAATACAGCACCATTGTTCATCTGAATAGACTTTGCCTTTACATTACCTTTAATAATAGCGGTAGAATCAATTACTACCGGTCCGTTAATATCAATCTCACCCTTTACTGCACCGGCAATTACTGCAGAATTACCAACAACATCACCAACAACAACTGTACCAAGACCAATCTTAACACTGCCTTCGCTGGTAAGATTACCTTCCAGACGATCGGTGTTAATATAAATCTCAGATGCCATAGCATTACCTACAACAGTACCCGAGATCGATAACTTACCAAGACATTCAATATCACCATTGATGGTACCCATAACATCCAAAGAACAATCGGAAATAATGCTACCGTTGATGGTTGTACCCTTCGTAATCACAGTTACCGCATTCTTATCTTCCTGCTTTAACTCCGGTCTGTTCTGCTTCGGTGCTTCCTCAACGACTACTTCTTCCTCTTCCTCAAAAACAGCATCCAGAAGTTCTTCGTCAACAGAGTCATCCAAATCGTCCTGCTCCATAACAGGCTCATCTATCATCACATCAGTAGTTTCTTCTGATGCAACAACTTCTTCATTTGCTTCTGTATTCTCCACCATAGAATCATCTTTAAACTCTTTAAAAATGCTCATAACACGACCTCCTCTTAAGTCATAAATACTATCTTATATAATATACAAGATAAAAAGTTTTGTAAAGTGAAACTAAACAAAATAAAACAAAAACCTACGAGAAATCATTTTAATTCACAGATTCATCATTATGTATGAAAATCAGGGATAGGGGTTTCTTCTTCGATTGCTCGTTTTGCCAATTGATCTGCGCGTTCATTGTAATGATTTCCTGTATGTGCAGCTATCTTACGGAATCGAATGTTTATATTGTCGCTCCATGCCCTCATCGCTGTCGCATACTTAGATGTCAACTCAGTTTTTGCTTTCCAAACTCCGGTTGCCCATTTTTCGATTCCTTCATAATCATAACAAATCAAGATATCCTGATATCCATGTGCCATCGCCCACTTAACGGCAAACATTGCACCAAGCATCTCTCCTGTTACATTACGAAGTGCTGCAGAAGCTTCATTATTACCGCTTCCGCAATACTCGATCGGTTCTTTTCCGGGTTGTAATATCACACAACCAAAGCCGTAACGACCAACAGACAATTCAAAACTGCCGTCAACATATGCAGTCAAACAATCATTGTTTTGCTCCTCATCCCTAATACCATTTAGAAAATTCTCAGCATCTTGTCGCACAGAAAACCCTTTACAATGCCCACCATGTTCCTTCAAAACCTTGCTGCAAACATCCCAGGATTCATAAATACCCGGAGCATTGCCATCTACTACGGCGTAATAATTCTTTTTTGCCATATCCACCTCGATCAGCTCTGTTATTTACCCTCAATATAATTATCTTAACATGAATCAGCAAATTATTAAAGGAAAATTGCATACAAAATCCCGGTATTACAATAGTAACACCGGGATATAGACAATTCTTATTCCATCTCACTGTATGCATCTTTATCCACAATCATGATACAGTCTCTATGCAGCAACAATGCGGTAGCCGGTACCTTCGGACTAATCGGACCGGTAAGAATCTCCTTCACAATCGGAGCTTTACTCTTACCGCTTACTATAATCAGCACCTTTGCTGCACTCATAATCGTGCCGATTCCCATCGTATATGCTTCCTTCGGCACTTCATCAATCGATGCAAAATAAATACTGTTTGCATTAATCGTGCTCTCAGTAAGCTTTACACAATGCGTCCCCTTCGTATAGTACTCCGCAGGCTCATTAAAACCAATGTGACCGTTATGTCCAAGACCAAGCAACTGCAGGTCAATGCCACCGGTTGCTTCAATTACCTTATCATAATCACTGCAGGCTTTCCCACTATCTACAATTGTACCGTCCGGAACAAAAGTCTTTTCCGGCTTCACATTCACATGATCAAACAGATTTGTCTGCATAAAATAACGGTAGCTCTGGTCATTCTTCGGGTCAAGTCCCTTATACTCATCAAGATTCACAGTAGTAATATCCTTAAAATCTATCTCGCCGTTATTATACATAGCAACAAGTTCCTTATACGTTCCCACCGGAGTGGAACCGGTTGCAAGACCCAGAACAGAATTGCTCTTTTCCTTCATCTGTCCGGCGATTATCTCGGCAGCTTTTTTACTTAATTCCTCATAATTTTCTGTAACAATCAGCTTCATATTTACACCAGCTTTCTTATAGATTACTAACATGGTAATTATATTCCAACTGTATTTCGATTGCAAGAAAAATATATGTTTTTTTCTCCATTAAATGTTATAAAATGTAAATCAAATCTCATCTTGTTAATACTGAATATATAAATACAACAACCGAAATCACATAACGGTGAAGCGGATAATAAACGTAAAAGAAATATTTACTTCCTCTTCCTTTTTGTCCATTGTATAACAGTATAAATGGTATGGCCATTACCATAAAATACTGTGGATAACCCAGCGCCTTACCTATGTATGGCAGATTATGCGCTCCATACTTACCGCCAAAGTAACAAAACGCGCTCACAATAAGAAGTACAATCGCTTTCCAATATTTGCTGCCGGTAAAATACATTACAACACCCATCACAACAAACAGAATGGTGTACTCCACTCCAAACGGACTTTGAATGAAACTTTGGAACAAATCACGCAATGTCCAAACTGTCTCGAACGGAAGTTGAAAGCGTTCAAACGAAAAATCATTAAAAACGACATAGAGCATATGCGGGATATAGGTTGCCACAACACCGAAGGTTGCAAGGATTCCCCGCTTCCACTCCTTCATTTTCACACCATATATCATTTGTTCAATTAACACGATATACAGTGCAATATAGAAGTAAGTGAACAAAATATTACTCTGCGTAAACCTTCCGATGCTATCATCAAACAGAAAGTTCGTTACCGTAACAAATAACCCTACAGCTACAGCGCCAAGATACAAACGCAAAACAAACTTCCACTTATTTCTCGTATGTTTTACACTTTCTGTCACTACAAAAAGAAACAATGGTGCTGCAATACGACCAAGAATGCGAAGCAATTCAAAATACTTACCAAATACCGGTATCGGAAACCCATATGCACCAAGATGGTCGATTGTCATAAAGATAAGTGCAATCCATTTGATCTGGTTTACCGTAAGTCCTTGCTTATAAGCAGAAACACATGTATCTTTTAATCTACGAAACATCATATTATTTCCCTTCCTTCTTCTAAGCCAAATCAATCGGCAGCATAATATTGAATTCCATTACGCCATCCTTGCAGATTGCACTAATCGTTCCTCCATGCAACTCAATAATCTGCTTTGCAATCGCAAGCCCGAGTCCGGCACCACCGGTTGATGATTGCCTTGCAGAATCAACACGGTAGAACTTATCAAAGATGTGTTCCATAACCTCCGGTGACAGTTGATCTCCTCGATTCTGTATACAGATATATACACACTCATCCTTGCTTTGTACACTGTTCTCTTCCACAGATTGATTTTCTTCCAATGAAATGGTGTCTTTTCTTGCACTGCATACAATCTCTGTATTTGGATAGCTGTAATTAACAGCATTACATAACAGGTTCTGAAACACCCGTACCTGCTTATCCACATCCGCCATAAGAATGAGTTCCGGTTCAATCTCCTGTTTTACAGTAATCCCTTTTTCCTCCAGCATCGGATAGAACTCACTGATTAACTGCATCAACAAAACCGTAAGATTTACCCTGTGTTTCTGCGTCTGTATATTCTGTAGATTCATTCTGGTAATATCAAAAAATTCATTAATCAGATGCTCCAACCAATATGCCTTATCCAGTGCAATCCTGGTATATTTTGCCCGCTGTTCTGCTGTCAGTTCCGGACTCTCCGAAAGCAATGTCAGATATCCGATTACTGAGGTCAATGGCGTCTTCAGGTCATGTGCCAGATACACAACCAAATCGTTTTTCTGTTGTTCTGCCATTTGACGTGCCTGCTCATTTAACTTCAGCTCATACTTAAATTCCTTTAACTTCTGGCTGAACTCTGTAAGTTCCTCGGGGTAGGTCGTTTGAAACGGTTCTTCCTCACTGATGGAACCACTGGCAATCTTTATTATTTTCCCAAGCCGTATGACATACAAAAATGAAAGTAATATTATTCCAAAGCAATACAGAACAATCAGACACCATGTTCTGTTTCCGTATAAATTCCAGAACACATGAGGGGCTAACGTACGAAACAAATAATCCACTAATTTTCCGTTAAACACTTTGTCAACGGTTAGTACCGTAATAACATATATTCCTGTAAAAACGAAAATTCTCACAATATAATTCCGTATGATTTTATTTTTCAATTTTATACCCCACTCCCCAAACCGTCTTTATGATTCTTGGATTCCTTGACGGTTCTTTTAATTTTTCTCTAAGACGACGTATGTGAACCATAACTGTATTGTTACAATCCAGATAATTCTCTTTCCAGACCGTCTCAAATATCTTTTCGGAAGATACCACTTTACCGGCATTTTCACACAGAAGCCAAAGTATTTCAAATTCTGTCGGCGTCAGATTTAACGTTTCATCATAGAGCGTCACAATATGGCGTTTCTTGTCGATGAACAGTCCTTTTACTTCAATTACATCTGCATTTATCTCCTGAACTACCGAATACTTTTTATATCGCCGAAGTTGTGCTTTCACCCTTGCCACAAGTTCCGGCATATGAAACGGCTTCGTCACATAGTCATCTGCACCAATAGCCAGCCCGGTAATCTTATCAACATCTTCTACCCGCGCAGTCAACATAATAATCGGATAGGTATGTTTTTCTCTAATCTTGCTGCATAAGGTAAACCCATCTACACCGGGCATCATCACGTCCAATATCGCAAGGTCGATGGAATTGTTACGCTCTATCTCACATAAGGCAGCTGTTGAATCGTAGGACTTTAGGACTTCATACCCCTCATTCTTTAAGATTACTTCAACCAAGTCTGCTATTTCTTTTTCATCATCAACCAATAGAATTGTCATAAAATCATCTTGCCTTCCGGAATCCACAAATTTATGTTTATATATTTTGCGTTGTTTTGTATATTGAAATCATACCATAGATTCTGTAATTCTTTCTTACTTTTTTCTTACAATTTACTTGCAGAAATTCAACAAAAAACGAGCCGGGCAAATACCTTGCACGGCTCGCTATAATATCATATCTTTCTTGTAATATATGTGTGCTTACTGACCCATCTGCTTTGCAACTTCTTCTGCAAAGTTCTCGTTCTTCTTCTCAAGACCTTCGCCGGTAGCAAAACGTACAAACTTAACGATGTCAAGCTCGCAGCCTTCTGCCTTAGCAACGGACTCGATATACTTAGCAACGGTCATGTCGCCATCCTTAACGTATGCCTGGTCAACAAGGCAGATTTCCTTCATCTGCTTGTTCAAACGACCAACCAGCATCTTGTCGATGATAGCTTCCGGCTTGTTCGCATTTGCCGGATCGTTCATTGCCTGCTCCTTAAGGATTTCTTTTTCCTTAGCAATGTACTCCTCAGAGATTTCACTCTGACGAACATACTTCGGGCTCATAGCTGCGATCTGCATCGCTACGTTCTTTGCACACTCACGAACAGCTGCGGTGTAAACGTTAGACTTGAACTCAACAAGGATACCAATCTTTCCGCCGCCATGGATGTAGGACTCAACAAAACCATCAGCAGCTACAACCTTCTCAAATCTTCTAATCTTCATGTTCTCACCGATGATAGCGATCTGAGCTGCAAGAGCTTCATTTACAGTCTTGGAAGGATCCTTTGCCCAAGTCTCAGCAAGGAAAGCATCGATATCAGCTGCATCAGATGCAGCTGCCTGTGCACAAACATCTGCAACATATGCCTTGAAGGTGTCGTTCTTAGCAACGAAGTCAGTCTCAGAGTTAACTTCTACGATAGCAGCAATCTTACCATCTTCGCTGATGCAGGTATCACAAATACCTTCTGCAGCGATTCTGCTTGCCTTCTTCTCAGCAGCAGCAAGACCTTTTTTTCTGAGGAATTCAATTGCCTCATCCATGTTACCATCGCATTCTGCAAGTGCCTTCTTACAATCCATCATGCCGGCACCGGTCATTTCACGTAAATCTTTTACCATTCCTGCGGTAATGTTCATATCAATAACCTCCTGTATTATCGTATACATTATAAAAGCTTCAACCCGACTCTGCGTCAGGCTGAAGCTTCTTAATCCTGAAACAGAAATTACATTGCTACTTCATCCGTTGCTTCTTCATCAGCGTCAGCTGCAACTTCTACATTGTCAGTCATGGTCTCGCCCTGATTAGCTTCGATAACAGCGTCTGCCATCTTTGCAACAATCAGCTTAACCGCACGGATTGCATCGTCATTACCCGGGATTACATAATCAAGTTCTTCCGGATCACAGTTGGTATCAGCAATACCGATCAACGGAATACCGAGTACGTGTGCTTCCTGACCACAGATTCTTTCCTTCTTCGGGTCAACTACAAAGATTGCATCCGGGATTTTCTTCATATCCTTGATACCACCAAGGTTCTTCTCAAGCTTCTCCCACTCTTTCTTAATTGCGATAACTTCCTTCTTCGGAAGAACTTCGAATGTACCGTCTTCAGACATTCTCTCGATGTCTTTCAGTCTCTTGATTCTGGACTGGATGGTCTTGAAGTTGGTAAGCATACCACCAAGCCATCTCTCATTAACATAGTACATACCGCAACGCTCAGCTTCGGACTTAACAGAATCCTGTGCCTGCTTCTTGGTACCAACGAACAATACGGTACCGCCGTTTGCTACGATATCCTTGATTGCGAAGTAAGCTTCGTCAACCTTACCTACAGACTTCTGAAGGTCGATAATGTAGATACCGTTTCTCTCAGTGTAAATGTACGGAGCCATCTTAGGGTTCCATCTTCTGGTCTGGTGTCCAAAATGTACACCTGCTTCGAGCAATTGCTTCATCGAAATAACGCTCATGTTTTTGTCCTCCATTGGTTTTTTCTTCCGTATACTTCTGCAAAGACACACCCGTAGGCAACCTGTCCCGAATCCATATACGTGATTTTTGACTTATAGAGTATATCACAAGGATATTACCTATGCAAGCTTTATTTTGAAAATCTTAACATTTATTTTTATCTTGTCAGAGTAGTTGCAATCTCATCAAATGTCATATCTGTACGTAATACAAATTTACCGACCCTAAGCTGTTCAGCAAATCCGTTCCGGATTAAATATGCATTCAGTTCCATCGCACTTTCAACTACACCTTCCGTTTCAATCAGATGTGCAATACGCTCAGAAGTCATCCCTCTTGTCACTTCAACCGTCACTGTTCTAACTTCTGAAACCGGTGGGCTTGTTGGTTCAACAACCGGCGTCGGCGTACTGGTCGGTGACGGCACACTCGTCGGTGTCGGTGTACTGGTCGGTGTCGGTACACTCGTTGGTGTCGGTGTACTGGTTAGCGTCGGCGTACTGGTCGGTGTCAGCACACTCGTTGGTGTCGGTGTACTGGTTGGTGTCGGTGTCCCTGTGCCGGCATTATCTCTTAATTTCTCCATATCAATATTTACTTCACGCAGTCCCAGTTGCTTTGCTCTCTGAATAATCTCTTCATCTGAGATTTCTGCTTCTTTTGGACCAACAATAAATGCAAATACCAGAACAGAAAAAAGAATTCCGGCCCCAAGTCCTCTAAGATAATACTTTAATCTCATATTATTACCTTCTTTTAATTCTTTCCATACAAATCAATCACAAGCTTCACTTCACCTTGTCCAAGACCTAAGGTCTTAGAAATCTCAAGAACAGACTTCTTGTTTTGGTACAACTCCAGAATTTTTGCAGTTTTATTATCTTCAGTAATTTCCGATGTCTCACCTAAAGTGTCAGGTAATATAGCATTAGCTGATGTTTGCTTTTGTGTAACAGAATCTTTTCCGTTTCTTCTGGTTGAATTCTTCGTGGTCTTCTTCTCTACGTTCTTCGGATCTGATTGTTTCTCCTGCACACTCTTCGTTGCGGCTTTTTTTCTCGCGATCTCAATTCCGGACTCACCGGGAACAACAAACAATGAATCATTTTTAATTGCGTCTTTTTTCTTTTCTAATTCATCACAAGCCTTTCTGATATCTTCCAGACTTTTCTTAAGTTCCTCTTCTTTATTCTGCAACATATTATACATGAAGACGACTTCTTCATGATTATGATTAATCCGTTCTAAAGTCTGTCTTGAAAAATCATCTACAGATATAATTGTCTCATTGGAAGCTGAAGCAAGTTTATTCTTCGCATCCTCTAAAAGATCATCAGCGGTTTCTTCGATTGATGCTTCTAAATTCTTTTTAATTTCTGAAACTTTCTCAGCAGAAAAAAGGTCGGCATCTGCTACTTCCTGATGCTGACTCGTTTTCTCATTCCCAACAAAAAAACTTAAAACCAAAAACGCTATGCCGCAAAGCAACATAATAATTTCAACAGCTTCCATGTCATCCCCACTTCATACAAAAACTATATTCTGATATCAATGCCTTGTCCAAATTTCTTTTCCATTTCAGTTTTTTGCTCTTTCTGTCGCTTTTCCTGATTCTGACTGTTACCTGAATAGGAAGCGGAATTTCCGCTTCCATCCTTTGCATCATATCGATATTCCGGGTTATCCCCACGCTGGGTCATAATAACAGAATCGGACTGCTTTTGTACTTTATTTTCTGTCTGTACAATTGCATTATTCTGATCGGTAAGAGGTTTCTGGACTTCCGGTTGTTTTGCAATAAATGTTTCCTGCGACTTTGGCGCAACCGTTGCCAGATCAATCGGCATTATCGGCATAGAGCCTCCTAACTAAATTGCAGTAATTCGAACATCGGCACCGTCTCGAATAAATTTACTATGAACCGTCTCAGACTTTACAAAAAACATCACATTCGAAATAATAACACGACATCCGGGATAAATCGTTCCCTGAATAATCACGTTTCCGCCTTCATCTTCTTCCATATCCTCACTCAGGCTCATAAAACGTGCCATATCTTTTTCGAGCTGTTTCTCGAGAAATTCTTTTCTTTTTGCACTGTCACGAACATTATTCATCACTCTGGCTTCAAAAGTCTCACCACTCTTAATACGTCTGGCGTAATTTAATACAAGCTTAGATAACTTCTCAACCTCTTCTGTCATCTCAGGAATTGACTTTTCAAGAGCACGGAATTCTTCCACCAATTCCGGATCGATACCAACTTCCAACGTTGTCTTCGTTCCCATTGAATTACCGGCCGTTTTTGCATTGATAGATGTGCCGGAATGAATGGAACCACCGGTAATAAACCCTTTTTTACCGGATACCAGTATCTCGCCTCGCGCACTTACCGTACTATGAAGGATTGCATCAGTCTGAACATATCCGCCACATTTTACAGTTGCACTTTCGATAAATTTTGCAATCACGTTTGTGCCGGCCTCAAGATAACCCTTTCCACCACCCTGCACTCCACGCTTCAAAACAATCTGTCCACCTGCATAGATATTAGCAGCTTCTACAACACCCTCTACGTTGACATCACCTTTTGCATTTACAGTAAAACCGCTTGTAACGCTGCCTTTTACAACAACACTTCCGTCATATACAATGTCACCGGTTGACGGTCCGACATCAGCCGGAATCTCTAAAATGTCCGATACAAAGACACGATCATCTACCAGGCTGACATGACCATTTACCTCAGAAAATATCTTTGTGCCTTCCGGATTTATCGTAATCTTATTACCATACTTCAAAACAAGATGGTTCACCTTTTGTTGCTTAATTAAATTACCGCAAACATCAATTCCGGGTTTTCCATCATCTGCCGGAATTAAGGTGGCAAGCAAATCACCGCGTTTTACATGATTTACCGTATCGAGACTATGAAAATCAACCGACCCATCTTCGTTTACCTTTGGTTTGAAGTTAATATCCGTATTAAAATTATAAATTATCTCTGCATGCTTTCCTTCCTGCGGAGCCATCGCACGTGCAAAGATATAATCGGTGCAATAACAACGATTATGCAAATAATTATCGATGTTTGCATCTACCGCACCAAAACGAACACCAAATTGCGTCATACGGCTAATGATATCGTCTCTGGTCATCATTGCACCACCCTGACTGGGCGGATAAAATCTGCAGGATGCAGTTCTACGCTCCGAATCAATCTTAACCAGCATCATCTCATCAACCGGCCGTTCCAGCTTTTTCGGTGTAAGACAATAATCTGTCTCTGATGTCAGTTCTGAAATAATACGATTAATCTCAATCTTGTCATAATTAATGCGTAACTGACGCAGATATTCATCAACATCCTCAAATCTGAGTTTTTTTCCCCCGTTTTCTTCCGGAACAAAATAAATAAATGTTCCATTAATTCGATCCATTATGCCGCAATAAGCATTTTTCGGTGCCATATGACCTCCAACCACAAAAAATTAATTCCCCATAAAAATACTAACGTTACTGCCAAGCTTATTTCTGAGCTTCTGCAAAGCCTTTGTATGAAGCTGCGAAACTCTGGATTCCGTAACTTCTAAGATTGAACTGATTTCCTTCAAAGTCAAATCTTCATAATAATAAAAGACAATTACTTTCTTCTCTTTCTCAGTGAGCAGTTCCAAAGCATCCACTAAAATCTGTTTCAATGCCTGTTGCTCAACAACCTTTTCCGGCTGTGCATAATCCTCACTACTTGCAATCTCAACTTTAGTTTCTCCCTGCTCCATATAATCATCCAAAGAAATCAGATTAGAAACTTTTGTTTGATTTTGCCAATCATCCAACTCATCAACCGTTATCTCAAGCTCTCTTGCAATTTCTTCGTCCGTTGCAGGACGTCCGGTCTCGAGTTCAATTTTTTTGTAGGCAGCATCTACTTTTTTCTGTTTCTGACGCAATGTTCGCGGAATCCAATCCATTTTACGAATCTGATCAAGAATCGCTCCGCGGATACGAACTGACGCATAAGTTTCAAACTTAACACCTTTGTCAAAATCATACTTATCAATTGCATCAATCAAGCCAAATGTTCCATACCCAACTAAATCATCGTATTCAACATTATACCCAAGATAAATACTTAAACGTCCGGCAACCACTTTAACCAGACCGGCATACTCAATGATAATTTTCTCTCGTAATTCCGGTGTCCGTTTTTTTCGATATTCATCCCAAAGTTTTTGTTTGTCGTCCGTACTCATACACTACTCCTGTAACGAATCCTCTGTTTCAGAATAATACATCTCATCGTTCAAACTGTTGAATGAATCCACTATCGTTTCGTTGTCGTTCTGCAAAAGTGCTGCTTCACTTTCCGCTAACGCTGCAGCCTCCGCCTCCGCTAATGCTGCGGCTTCCGCAGCAGCCTCTTCTTCACGGCGCAATGCTTCTTCTCTCTGAAACCGCTCTTCTGCTTCTTTTGTCATGCTGCTTATTACCCGTTGTGCAATATACCCGATAATGAAAAACACAAAAAGTACAGATACAAGAACAATCAAAGTAGCTTCCAATGTGTAATTCATAAAAATACAGCACAGCACAGCTACCATTCCTGCTGATAAAACAATCAGAGAAGAAACTGTATTTCTCATATTACAACCATGTCCTTCCGCTTGAAAATAATGCTTAGATTGCTTTTGGCTCCTTACCCACTGCTTTAATCAGTAAGTTGCCGTTCTCCGGATAAAATTCTATGGTTCTACCATAAGTTGACCCCGTATCCTCAGCAAGCACAGGAATACCAAGCTGTGCAAGCTTACGTTTGGTAGCTTCAACATTTCTTTCACCAACACGCAACATATCATTGTTTGTTGAAAAAGCGAACATCTGCGCTCCACCGGCTATCTTCGCTGTAATACACCGACGATTTGCTCCAAGCTGGAGTAACTTATCTAACAACACTTCAATACCCGTATCAGCAAACTTTGCGGCATTCTGGTTGTTTCTAATTTGTGTACTGTCAGGTAACATGACATGCACCATACCACACAATTTTTTCGTGGCATCATATAGTACAATCCCAACACATGATCCAAGTCCAAGGGTTGTAATCGCATCAGGAGCACTACATAGATTCATGTCAGCCATACCGACTTTAATCATCTGTCCCATAAACGCTCCTATGACAAGCCTAATGCAGAAAAAATTGTTGCAAATGCATCCAGAGTCGGAATCAAAATAAAGTAGCCGTTAATAATCGTATCTTTGTCACCAAACTCTGTCTCTATCAATAACGCTTTATCACTAATCTTACTAAATTCAATTGCCGGAACACTTAAAATTGCACCAGCCATATCAATACTAAGATACGGTACACTTGCCGATATTGTCATGTTGGTAAATGCAGAAATCGCAGATAAATATGAACCGGCAATGATGTTACCAATCTCCTGAAGGGCAGACAAATCCATCTCTGTAAACTCATCCAGTTTTCCGGATTTGCCCATCAACATGTTCACGATTTGTTCGGCAGAATCACGCTCCAAAATAAACATCATCATTCCTTCAATGCCAATATCAAGTGTCAGTAAAATACCAACAACAAGATTTTCAGCACCACCAATACCTTCTGCCAATTCTTTAAATTCCATAAATTGAATACATGGAACTTTCATATCGACCTTGGCATTCAGCATCTTAGACAACGCAGTTGTTGCGTTACCGGCACCAATATTAGCAATCTCTTTTAATACATCAAAATGTAAAGGATTCAGTTCGTTTAATTCTAATTGTGACATGTTCTACCCTCTCAAACTACATTCATGCTTTGTCAACATTCTCTTTGTCAATAATCACACCGGGAAGATTAAGTAAAGTTACTAAACCACCCTCTTGTTTTCCAACACCAATAATAAACTGTGATTTTTCATCATTTCCAACCGACGTATTCACATCAATTTCTTCATCACTTAAAGTAATAACATTCTTAACCTCATCCACAATGATACCAACTGCAGACTGCGGTTCAAGCTTTATGATCAAAATACGGGTTTTACTGGTAAACTCATCCGGTTCCAGTTCAAATTTAACTCGAAGACTCATAACCGGAATGATCTCACCACGAATGTTGATAACACCATTAAAATACGGTTGTGCCTTTGGCACCCTTGTAATACGTTGCATACGTACAATGTTATCAACATACTGAATATCAATACCAAACTGTTCATTTCCAACATTTACAACAATATATTGTTTTGAATCCATGGA
The DNA here is from genome assembly GCA_045593785.1 of Lachnospiraceae bacterium. GTDB lineage: Bacteria > Bacillota > Clostridia > Lachnospirales > Lachnospiraceae > SZUA-448. The sequence continues at coordinate 39,700 of JAZNXH010000056.1, read as the reverse complement.
TTTTAATGTTGTTTCGCTCATAACGCTCTCCTTTTTGCACGAATGGCTAATATTATTGATATGACTGAAAACTACAACATCGAATTCACATCAAGAATCAGCGCAATTTCACCATCACCAAGAATTGTAGCACCACTGATCATCTTACTATTGTTAATGTACTTACCGATTGACTTAATAACAATCTCAAGCTGTCCAATCAGGTTGTCTACAATTAATCCTGCAAGACGGTCGCCCTTGCGAACAATAACAACCGTTATGCTTTCCGGATTACCTTCCGGAGCTTCAACATCTAACATTTCATCCAAATTGAGCAACGGAATAACCGTACCACGCAGATTAATCACCTGCTTTGACTGTACATACATGATATCGCCGATTGCAATATCTTCAATCGTCTGAATACAACCAAGCGGAATTGCGTATTTCTCAGTTCCAAGCTCAACCATCAATGCCTGAATGATTGCAAGTGTTAGCGGAAGACGGATAATAAAACTACTGCCTTCCCCTCTCTTAGTACGTGCTTCAATATCACCGCCAAGTGCTTCAATATTCGTCTTAACAACATCCAGACCAACACCACGTCCGGAAACATCTGAAATCGTATCAGCAGTTGAAAATCCAGGTTTGAAAAGAAGATCAACTGCATCCTTATCACTAAGGTTTTCAGCCTGTTCTTCCGTAATCAGGCCTTTTTCAATTGCTTTCTTCTTTACTTTTTCAATATTAATTCCACCGCCGTCATCACCAACTTCGATAACAACATTATTACCTTCCTGATATGCATTTAGGAAGATTGTACCAACTTCAGGTTTTCCGGCAGCAACACGTGCTTCATTACTTTCCAACCCATGATCTGCAGAATTACGAAGAAGATGCTGTAACGGATCACCAATCTGATCCACTACGGTACGGTCAAGTTCTGTATCTTCACCGGTCATTTGAAGTTCCATTCGTTTATTCAGTTTCTTACTGAGATCACGAATCATACGCGGGAACTTATTTACAACACTTTCAATCGGCACCATTCGTACTTTCATTACAGACTGATGCAACTCTGTCGTAATTCTCTCAAGGTATTCAATCTGCTCATTAAACTCTGCACGATTCTGTAACTCAACTTCCGCAGCACTAATTGATGCAAGTCCATTCTTAGCGATAATCAACTCACTTACGGAATTCATAAGATTATCAAGTTTCTCAACATCAACACGAACCGACTGTTTTACAACCTGCTTTGTACCAACACTATTCTGTTTTGTGCCGGACTTAGCTGTTGCAGTTGCTTCCTTTTCCGTTGTACTTGCGGTTGCTTCAGTTTGAACCACGCTCTGCTCTGATTTCGTATTTTCAATCACTCCGATATCAACGCTTTGAATCTCAGAAACATTTAATACCACTTTCTTAATCTTTTCTTCATTCTCATTCGTAACAAAGAAAATAGAAAAATCAAAGTCGAAATGTTCATCTTCAATTTCCTGTACTTCCGGATTGGACTTAATTACATCACCAAACTCCTCGAGAGTCTTAAATACAAGGAAAGCACGTGCTGCTTTTAAGATACAATTTTCACTAATATGTACTGTCATGCCGAAAACATTCTTGCCAAGTTCATATGCCTTTTCGATTGCTTTCTTTTCATGATCAGCAATTTTCAGCGTTCTAAACTTCTCCTCAGTCTTTGCAGACTCCATTACTGCAGTAGCGGTCGCCGCAGCAACAGGCTCCTGTTTCGTAACCGTTGCCTGAGGTGTTCCTGCATTCTTAACAAAATCATTCAGCAATTCCGGCAACCGTTCATTACTCTCACTGCCTTCATCTGAAGTCGCAATAATATTATCAAGATATTTGCTAAGTTCATCCAAACACTGGAACAGTAAGTCTACCAGTTCAGCATTTACCTGTACTTTGCCATTTCTGATTTCAGAAAAAACATCTTCCATTTCATGAGTCAGACGCTGCATCTTTTTATATCCCATGGTTCCTGCCATACCTTTTAAGGAATGGGCAGCACGGAATATTTCATTAATGGTATCGCTGTTATCCGGCTCTTTTTCAAGAATCAGTAACTGTTCATTCAAACTCTGTAAATGTTCTTTCGACTCTTCAATAAACATTGATAAATATTGGCTGACATCCATACTAGTGTACCCCCACTATTTTTATTATGCTTTCTGCAACTTTTTCTAACGGTACTACTTCATCCGACAGACCTGATTCGGCAACCACCTTCGGCATGCCGTATACAATACAGGTTTCTTTTGTCTGAGATATTACATAAATATTTTTCTTGTTATTTAACTGGCTAATTCCAAGGGTTCCGTCTGCGCCCATACCGGTAAGTACAACACAGATAATCTCGTCGAAGTCACATTCCAACAATGATTCGTACATAATATCTGCGCAAGGCTTTAACCCGTTTCTTGCTTCTTCCGTAGTTACCTGAAGCAAGTTATTGATACCATTCTGCTTCAAACGAAGCTGGTTTCCTCCTTTCGCAATATACACAATTCCTTTTTGGATCATCTCTCCGTCTTCAGCTTCTTTTACATGAATCTCACTCAACTCATCCAGACGTTGTGCCAGCGAATTCGTAAACCCTTCCGGCATATGCTGAACAACTAAAATGGGTGCATTCAGATTCTTGGGAAGCATTGGAACCAGACAGTTGAGTGCTTTCGGACCGCCGGTTGAACAAGCAAGTGCTACTAATTTTCTTGAAGCACTACCTGCCGGTTTAAAGGGGGATTTTTCAATCTTTAAACTGCCTGTCCGTAAAGCAGAAATTTCTTTGACATTAACAGATTTTCCACTGCGTTTTTGAAAGCTGTCACTATCTGTCTTTGTATTCGAAGTCTGCGCACTAACCGGTTTGATGTCTTCATCGAAGCCTGCAGCTATACACAGCTTTTGAATTATTCTCTGACGAAAGCTGTCGCCCCTTGCTTCAATAAAGCTCTCAGGTTTTGTAACAAAATCAAATGCCCCGAGTTCAAGACAACGTATCGTCTCTTTGGCACCTTCTTTTGCCACCGTACTGACAACAATCACCTTTAACGACAGATTCAACTTTTCAATATGCTCCAGAAACTCAATCCCATTCATCTTCGGCATATTAATGTCCAAGATGGCAAGATCAAAACGCTTGGGTTCTTTCACAATCTGATCCAAGGCATCCAAGCCATGAACCGCAGTAGAATCAACTGTAAATCTTTTGTCAGTTTCAATTATATCAGAGAGGACTCTTCTCATAAGTGCAGAGTCATCTATTATTAACACTTTTTTTGTCATTTTCGTCCCTGTATCATCTTTCTTCTGTTTCTATCTTCATTAAACACATATTGTACGATATCTTCTCGTTGTTTTGTCTCGATTTCGACAAATTCAACTCGGAACTCATATAAGTCCGGAATATTTTTCACTGCGGCATAACGGATTACACGTGCAGGCGTAGATATTTCCTTCAGAAAATCTCCGATTCTTAGTCCAAATCGCATTTCAAGATACTCCGGATGCTCATGCAAAATCTTTGTATTAAATCGCATTCCGCCGCCACTAATATCAATTGCGACACCCTTGTTCCAATCCTGATGATTCATTGGCACAAGCAGACGCTTGATTTTCATGCGGTCTTCCATCGTCTTATACGCCTTAGTACGCAGAATCTCATAACCCTTGCACTCAATTTCATCCATGATGCGATACTCGACATTCAGTACACATTCAATTCGATAAAATTGCCGTCTTTGAATGCGTTCCAATTCAGACAACAACTTCACAAGCATTACATGGACATTTCCCTGTTTCTCTCTGGAAACAATAAATCCCTTTGCCTGATAAATCCCACTGTGTGTATAAAACACAAACCAAAATCGTTCATTCACCGATAGTGGAATAAGTCTGCTTGCCTCAATCGGCATTGTAACGGTAAGTCTGTCTTCCGTATCAATGTCAACCAGCATAGAATAGTATACTTTTTTATCATTCTGACTGTTTGCAAGACCGGCAGTCCGCATCACTTCGACCTTATCACCAGCTGTCAGTAATCGTTCAAGCATAACAACTCCTATTTCTTTCTATACTTTGATTTAATGAGGTTGGAAAACAATTGTGCCATACCCTTTTTCTCGTGAACAACAACATCCGAACCGTTGCTTATTTTTTCTGCAATCCGGATAATGGCTTTTGACGCATCCGAATTCGGATACAAATGTGTTACCGGTTTTTGTTGAATTACTGCCTTTGAAACATTATTATCATGTGGTATTCCACCAAGATACGTAAGCGGAATCTGCAAAAACTTATCCGTTACTACACGCAGCTTTTCATATAGTTCCTTACCATCTTCTTCACTCGTGATACGGTTTGCAAGCATACTGATATTTGTATTGCTGACAGAAAACTCTGATTTACGATTTAAGGTTTTTAACAGAGCATACGCATCTGTAATCGACGTAGGCTCCGGCGTTGCAACTAGAATCACTTCTGAACTTGCCGCAACAAACTCTAATACAGAATCTGCAATTCCTGCACCGGTATCAATGATAATAATATCTGCTAACTTATCTAACTGAAATAGTTTCTGTGTCAGATAAATAATCTGATCACGAGATAATCTGGTTAATTCCTGTATGCCTGATCCACCGGAAATAAAACCAATCTTATCCGGCCCCTCCGTAATAATATCTTGTAATGATTTTCCACGGAACATCAGGTCTGCAAGATTATATTGCGGACGAATCCCTAACATAATCTCAATGTTTGCAAGTCCAAAATCCGCATCAAAAATTACTACTTTCTTTCCCATGCGGCTCAGTTGAATCGCCAGGTTAACAGAAACACTGGACTTACCAACACCACCTTTTCCGCTGGTAACTGTAATTACTCGTGCAATATTTCGGGGCTGGCTATTCTTTTTTACAAGCTTTCTTAACTGTTCTGCCTGATCCATTATTCATTGCCCCCTAAAAGCTGTTTGGCTATCAGCTGCGCATCTGTCCTACTGATATCATCCGGAACGTTCTGTCCGAATGTCGAATAAGATAATGACGCACCGGTCGCCATACGGATATTCAAAATATTACCAAAACTTGCAGTTTCATCAAGCTTTGTAAACACAAGCCGATAATCCGATATCTGTGAGTACGTTTCGGTAATTTTAAGCAAATCTCGATATTTAGTTGTCACACTGAGTACAAGGTAAATCTCACGTTCTTCATCAGGTACAGACAGTATCAGACGTTCAATGTCGTCTCTCTGTTCCCGATTTTTATGAGATCGTCCCGCAGTATCAATAAGAACAACATCATAGTCCTTTAATTCTTCCCTTACATTTCTCATCTCGTCCGCATCATAAATAACACGCATCGGTATATCCAGAATATTAGCATACGTACGTAATTGTTCTACAGCCGCAATTCGATAGGTGTCAGACGTCACGAATGCCACTTTCTTTTTCTTTTCCATGATTAAGGAAGACGCAATCTTTGCAATTGTAGTTGTCTTGCCTACACCGGTAGGTCCGATAAAAAACACAAATCTGGTGTTATTATCTTCTAATTCCAATGATTTTGACGGACCAAGTTTTAACACGATTTTTTGATAAACTGCAGAAAGAATCTGATTAATCGGAGAATCCTTCTTCAATGTCTGTTCGATCTCGGATATGATTTGATTTGCATATACTTCATCTACTTCATTATCAATCATCTGATTGTAAATCAGTCTGAGACAAGCCAGATTCTTATCATCTGTAATTTTATCTTCTACTTCTTTTACCGGTTTTTCCTGAATCTGCTTTTCTAATATGTTTTGCAGATTTTCTAACTTCTGTTCCAGTTTCTGCGTGTTCTCTGACTTGAATTCCTGTTTTTCCTCTTCTATCACATCCGGGAAAACAGAATTTTTCTTTTCGCGTTCTCTCTGCTTTAGATCATTCGGTACAACGGTATCATCAATTGCAGCCGTTACCTCAACAGTAGGTTTTTTAAATAACTTATAAATACCACGTGGATTGATGTTCTTAACGCTCATAATAATCGCGTCTTTGCCCAATTCCTCCATGGCAAGCATAATTGCTTCAGCATTTGTATTCGCTTGAAACTTTTTAATCAACATTATGCAGTCACCATCCCTACTGATTGTAATTCAACATCTGACTCAATCTCATTATATGAAATCACAATCAAATCCTTAAAGTAATCACCTGTTAAATGCTTAAAATACATACGAACAATCGGAGACGTCACAATAATCGGACTGCTACCCATCTCCTCAAGTTTCGAAATTTCTGTTTTCAACGAACGCATAATACTCTGTGTCCGGTCCGGATCCATCGTCAAATAAGAGCCCTGCTCTGTTTGTTTCACGGAGCCCATGATTTCCTGTTCAATCTTCGGATCCAAAGTTACAACACTCACCATCTCACCACGCGGAAAATACTTGTTAGAGATTGCACGTTTTAAACTCTGTCTCGCATATTCCGTCAATACATCTGTATCTCTGGTAGTAGGTGCATAATCTGCAAGTGCTTCGAAAATTGTTGTAAGATCTCGTATAGAAATCCCTTCACGCAACAGATTCTGCAACACTTTCTGAATCTCACCAACACCCAAAAGCTTCGGCACCAGTTCCGATATCAGTGTTGAATGATTCTCCTGAATATTATTAATCAGGTTCTGAACATCCTGACGCGTCAATAATTCATCCAAATGACTGCGAATCACTTCAGTCAGGTGTGTTGCAATAATAGAAGGCGGGTCAACCACCGTATATCCATAAGACTCCGCACGCTCACGTTGACTCTCCGTTATCCACAAAGCCGGCATATGATACGTCGGTTCTTCTGTCGGAATACCTGTAATCTCTTCCTCTACGTGTCCGGGATTCATTGCCATATAATGGTCAAACAAAATCTCACCATCACTTACCGGGATATCTTTAATCTTAATCAAATACTGATTCGGATTCAACTGAATATTATCACGCAAACGAATCGTCGGAACAATACAACCATATTCCAGAGCAATCTGTCTTCGAATCAATACGACTCGATCCAGCAAATCACCACCCTGATTCACATCAGCTAAAGGTATAATTCCGTAACCGAACTCAAGCAAAATGGAATCAACCTGTAATAACGACACAACATTTTCCGGACGACGTATCTCTTCTACGTTTATTTCTTCTTCGCTTACATCCGTAACAACCTTTTTCTCAGCTTCACGTTTCTGAAGAGTAAATCCAAGAATCAGGAAAATCACACCGAATGTACCAAAAATAATCAGTGGCAGTGGCGTAGCAATTCCAAGGAACAACATAGTTCCACCCACAAGATACATGACAATCGGCATGGAAAACAACTGAGACATCAAGAGATTGCCTACATCTGCTTCCTTCGATACCTTGGTCACCAAAATACCGGTTGCCAACGAAATCATTAAAGATGGCACCTGACTGACAAGACCATCACCAATAGTCAAAATTGCATATTTCTGCAATGCCTCCATAGCAGGCAGGCCGGCTTTTGTCATACCCATGATGACACCGCCGATAATATTGATTAAGGTAATCAATATACCGACTATCGCATCACCTTTTACATACTTAGTCGCACCGTCCATAGAACCGAAGAAGGTTGCCTCTTCCTGAATCTTCTCTCTACGGGCTTTTGCCTCTGCATCTGTAATCGCACCGGTATTCAAATCCGCATCAATTGCCATCTGTTTACCCGGCATAGCATCTAGGGTAAATCTTGCAGATACTTCTGCAACACGCTCAGAACCTTTATTAATTACAAGAAATTGAACTAAAATCAATACAATAAATATAATTACACCAATAATTGCATCGTTTCCGCCAACAAAGCTACCGAATACCTGTACAACCTGACCCGGATTACCGGTAGAAAGAATCAATCGGGTTGACGATACATTCAAAGATATTCTGAAAATTGTCGTAAACAAAAGCAAAGTCGGAAAAGAAGACATATTAAGTACTTCCTTCGACAAGACGGAATTAAACAGAATAATCATTGAAATTATCATATTGACTGCGATAAGTATATCGAGTGCAAACGAAGGAAGCGGAATAATCAGAAAAACGATTATCGCAACCACGTAGATACCTACCGCATAATTTGAGATTGAATTCTTCATTTGTCTCCACTCTTCTGCTACGAAATCAATTCATACAAGATTGATCAGCCTGCCTTCAGACTGTATACATACCTCAGTACTTCTGCGGCCATCTGATACAGTTCTTCCGGTATCTCTTGTTCCAATTCAACATTATAATACAACATACGTGCCAACGGTTTGTTTTCAACAATCGGGACGAAATTTTCTCTGGCAACCTCTTTTATCTTTTCAGCAAGATAATCTGCACCTTTTGCAATCAAAACCGGTGCATCATTCTGCGTTCTGTCATACTTCAATGCACAAGCAAAGTGTGTCGGGTTTGTAATAACTACGTCCGCTTCCGGTAATCGTTGCATCATTCGTCTTCTGGCAGCTTCACGCATCTTCTGACGGATTCGTCCTTTCACCTGCGGATCACCTTCTGTTTGTTTGAATTCGTCTTTGATTTCCTGCTTGGTCATCATCATCTCTTTCTTAAACTTCAACTTCTGGTAAATATAATCCGCCAGTCCAATTACCATATAAAATGCACTGATTTTAATACCAAGATTTATTACTAAATTTCCAATCTCTGATATGGCAGCACCGATATCCATATCAATCAGGCGAAACAGGATATCCAACTTATCCTTCAATGTTGTATATGCCAAAATGCTGATTATTGTAATCTTGGCAATTGCTTTTAACAAATCGAACAATTTTTCAGCAGAAAAAATCTTTTTAAATCCACTAATCGGATTAAATTTATTCAATTTTGGTTGCAAAGGCTTTAACGATATCTGCCACTTTACCTGAAACACATTGATAATAAATGCAGTCAAAAGTGCTGATAAAAAAATCGGTAACAGGATTAATACAGTATCTAAAATAATATCCCGCAACACCCCCATCATAATAACGGGTCCATTCTCTTCGTCTCCTGCGAACACTTCAATCATACCGTATACCGAGTAAAACAAAGAGATTAATTTTTTACCAATCCATCCAACAAATATTTTCAGAATCAAAAAGAACGCTAACAGGGATGCCGCCATAATTAGTTCCTGACTTCGCGCCACCTGTCCTTCTTTTCTTGCATCTGATAATTTTTTCGCAGTTGGTTCCTCGGTTTTCTCTCCACCGGGTCCTTCTTTTGCAAAGAATTGCAATCGAAGCTTGATATATTGCATTCTTATCCGCCCCCCAAAAACGAAATAGAATCGCGTAAGAGTTGAAACATTTCATCAAAAATCAACTCAGAAACATACGGTATCAAACGTACCATTAAATATAGCATGACAATTCCAACTGCAATTTTCAACTGGATACCCACTGCAAACATATTCATCTGTGGTGCTACCTTAGCGAGAATTGCAAGAATGGTATCAACCAAAAGAATCGCTGCATATACAGGTAAAACAATGCGAAAACCTAAAATAAAATAATCGGTAATAAACACCAACATTATCTTATATATTTCAACATCGATTACTGCACCACCAACCGGAATCAGCTGGAACGATTCAATAATTGCACGAACAACGACCAAATGAAGTTCTGTTACCATCATCATGAGAATAACAGCATAAGAATAAAACGAACCTGTCACCGTTACCTCAGATTGTGAAACAGCGTTAAATCCACTAACCATGGAAAATCCAATATCAATATCCATTCGTTGACCGACAAATGTCAGGATATATTGTGCAATGTTGGCAAAGAACCCCATCGCCGCACCTGCTACGGCTTCCTTCATTACCATAAGTGCGTATCCGATTACACCTGTATATATTAAAGGTTCGTATGGTGTGATTGAATACACCATAATCGCAATACAAACAGACAATCCGGTCTTAACACGGAACGGTACGTTCCTCGTACTTAAAAAAGGTGCTGTATAAACAAACGCAGATATCCGAACCAATATCATCAAAAAGTATTCAATTTCACCAATTGATATACCCATATCCGCCTCGTCAATCTGTTATCCATTAACAAAAACATTAAAGTTTTCAATTAGATATTGCATAAACTCAGAAACATTCCGCATAATCCACAATCCAAACAACATTACTGCAAGAAAAACGCCTAATAATTTTGGCACAAATGTTAATGTCTGTTCCTGAATTGATGTAATCGTCTGCAGAACACTCAAAATCAAACCAATCACCAATGAAGCAATCAACATTGGTGCCGATGTCTTAATTATTAAATAAAGTGTTTCAACCAGAATCTCAACAACTTGATTTTCATTCATAATTCAACCATTCCCTGCTCAGCTAATAATTGTAAAATGTTTTTACAACTTCTCCAATAATCAGGTTCCATCCATCCGCAATGATGAATAAAAGAATCTTAAACGGCATGGAAATCGTTGTGGGCGGTAACATCATCATGCCCATTGACATCAACGTAGATGACACTACCATGTCAATTACAATAAATGGAAGATATATTAAAAAGCCCATAATAAAAGCTTTTTTCAATTCGCTTAATATAAATGCCGGAATCAACGCAGACATTGGTACATCATCAGCAGACTCTACTGTATCAATACCGGCAAGATCCAGAAAAATTCTCAACTCTGAATCACTGTTTCCCAACTGGTTTATCATAAATTCACGAATTGGCTTTTGTCCTTCTGCCCACGCTTCTTCCACAGATATCTCACCGGCTGACAAGGGCTGAACTGCTGTCGTATTCACCGCATCCAAAACCGGTGACATAATAAATAACGTCAAAAACAACGCCAACCCAATCAGAACCTGATTTGGAGGTGTTGTCTGAGTACCAAGTGCAGAACGCACAAAATGTAGGACTATGATGATTCTCGTAAAAGAAGTCACCATAATCAAAATTGACGGTGCTAATGAAATCACCGTTAAAATCAAAATTATTTGTAATGTGGACGACCATGAATTATCTTCACCGTCTTCATTCGGACGAAATTCAAAGCTCAAACCGCCCAGTGTGCCACTGACACCACGATCAGCTTCTGTGTCTTCCTCAGCACCCGGAAAATCCGTAACCACTTCGTCTACCGATGGTGCTCCTGCGTTTGCCCGAATTGGAGCAACACAAATAAAGGTTAATATACATAACAGAAACGACAGGATGATAATTCTACAAACTCTTATCATTCCACTGTTCTTCACTGATTCGTACATGAATATCAACCTTCTTAATCTTTACGATATAATAACTAATTACATGTTGTCCGTATTATTACTGTCATCATTTGTTTTCTCTTCCTGCTTCTTACCAAAGGAAGAAAAAACATCCTGAAACCGAACTGGTTTTCCAACAGTATGTAAACTCAATTCTTCTTTCGAAATTTCAGAAAGCAAACTGACAGAATCTTTGCCGGTAGCAATCAAAAAATAACGCGAACCAACACAGACAATCATAAGGCACTGGTTCTGATTAATACGATAACTATCAATCAGTTTTATATTATTCTCTTTCATTGCTCCCATATTTCTGGAACCGACAAAACGTGTCACATAATAACAGGCAACAATAATCAGAATAAATATAATTACTAATCCGAACAGTTTTAAACTGTTCTGCAACAAATTCCCGGTTAAAATCATATTAACCAATCGCTTTCTTTACTGCCTCGAGAACACGATCTGCCTGGAACGGCTTAACGATAAAGTCTTTTGCACCGGACTGAATCGATTCAATAACCATTGCCTGCTGACCCATTGCAGAACACATAATAACATTTGCAGACGGATCACCGGCTTTGATTTTTTTCAACGCCTGAATACCATCCATCTCAGGCATGGTAATATCCATCATAACGAGATCCGGTTTGGTTTCGTTGTACTTTTCAACTGCTTTTAATCCGTTCTCAGCTTCACCAGCAATGTTATATCCGTTCTTTGTAAGGATATCCTTAATCATCATCCGCATGAAAGCTGCATCATCACAAATTAAAATATTCTTTGCCATTTTAATTCTCCTATCTGTTTATTGTCCTCTATTTAATGATTTCAGTCACTTTTATACCGAAGGTTTCTTCAATTACAACAACCTCACCTTTAGCAACGTACTTACCGTTAACCAACACGTCAATTGGCTCACCTGCCAGACGGTTTAACTCAATAATCGTTCCCGGCGAAAAATCAAGAATTTCTTTGATTGATTTACTGGTTCGCCCAAGCTCTGCAGTCACCTCTAACGGAACATCTAAGAGCAAATCGATATTTTCTGTTTGAAGTAACGGACTTGGTGGAACTGTAAACGGTTGGAACTGAACCGGAGCAATATTTACATCCTGTACCGGCGGCATCACATATGGCATCGCAACCTGCTGCATTGGTTGCTGCATCATCTGAGGTTGCACCATCTGGGGCTGAACCATCTGTGGCGCAGGCTGCATCTGTGGTTGCTGCTGAACCGGTTGTTGTACCGGTTGTGTCACCGGTGCAGGTTCAGGTTCCGGCTTAACTTCCGGCTCATCCTCCACAATCTGGCCAAACTGTACTTTGGAGTCCAAACCTGAGTATTTTAAGAATTTATCATTTAGAATCTTGGCAAACTCAAACGGATACAGCTGCATCAATTCACTATTAATCAAGTCGCCAATTTCCAAGCTAAACGATATTTTAACAAAATCGCCCTTAAGAAACTCAGCAATTTCTGCTCCATTGATAACTTCTGTCAGGTTAACAACTGTTGCAGTCGGCGGACTAATATCAATTCGCGTTTCCATAATTGATGATAACGCCGTTGCAGATGAACCCATCATCTGATTCATCGCTTCACTGATCGCACTCAGGTGAAGTTCAGAAAGTTCACCGTACTCTCCCTTTCCATCACCGCCCATCATAAGATCAGCAATAACCTGCGCATCTCTTTGCTGGAGAATAAAGATATTGTTACCATCAATACCTTCTTTGTAATATATCTGTACAAATACACAAGGGGCTTCATAACTCTTCAACAGCTCCTCCCAAGTAGAATAAGACACCTTAGGAGTCGTAATGTTTACCCTGTGATTCAATATGGAAAACAATGCAGTTGCAGCAGAACCCATACAAATGTTGGATACTTCCCCTATGACATCCTTTTCCGCATCACTGAGATACAATGCGCTATTCAGCAAAGCCATCTCGTCATCTTCTTCCACCGTTTCCGGTTCTGTAGAATCGCTTAAACCGCTTAACAATGCATTAATCTCATCTTGTGACAGCATCCCGTCCATTATACCGGTTCCTCCTCTCTGATGATTGATGAAACTTTAACTGCATATGCCTCAGAAGATGTACCAGGCAAAGCAGTAAACTTCATAATATTACCTACATAGATATCCAGTTCATCATCAACCTTCTTATTCAACTTAATTATATCACCTTTTTGCATGTTGATAAAGTCGTTTAGTGATATTACGCTTGATCCAAGAACTGCTTTCAGCGGTACTCGCGCTTTCGCAATTGCCACTTCAATCAATTCTTTATATTCCTCATCCGCTGTATTGCGCATATTGGAATACCAATACTTCGTATTCAATTTATCAATTACTTTTTCCAAACAATCATACGGCAGACAGACGTTCATCATACCTTCTACTGCACCAATTTTAATATTCATGGTAACAATAGATGCCATCTCAGTCGGAGAAATAATCTGCGCAAATTGTGTGTTCGTCTCTATTCGAGACAAGCGCGGATTCAACTCCAACACATTAGCCCATGGTGTAATTAACAGGTTTGTCATAACCGTGAAAATCCGCTCAATAATTGCAAGTTCTATCTCAGAAAACTCTCTGGGCTTTTCCATCGGTACACCACTTCCGCCCAACATCCGGTCAATAATCGCATAACCGATATTGTCTGCAACTTCGATAATGATGTTGCCTTCCAATGGAGCAAAGTCGACGACACCTATCAATACCGGATTGGACAATGCATTCGTAAACTCTTGGAATGCCTGCGCTTCTGAATTCATCACCTCAACCTGAACATTTTTTCTCAAATATGCCGGCAGGTTAGTGGCGAGTAATCTACTGTAGTGTTCGAAGATAATCTCCAAGGTTCGAAGATGATCCTTTGAGAACTTAGACGGGCGGGCAAAATTATAATTTTTTATCTGTTTTTCCCCGGTATCTTTGTACTCCTCGGCATCTATCTCACCGCTGCTCAGGGCTGCGAGCAAACTGTCTATTTCGTTTTGGGATAATATATCACCCATTCCCTAGCCCCCTCAAATCAATAAAATCACCAACAAAACAATTATATCATATTACGTTTGTTATTGCACCACATTTCTACTGTACGAGCATCTTAATTGTCACTTTTACAATAAAGCGTGAACCGAAATATGCTTGAAGTTTCTGTAACACAGCCTGTTCAATTGCTTCTTTATTTTCCTGACAATTTGCACTCGTATATTGACCTATCTCAACTAAAATATAGTTGATAATCTGGTCTTTATTTGCTTCAATTAAAGGATTCAATTCCTTAAAATCTTCATGCTTTGTATTCACAGAAATCGAAGCAGAAACTGTAGCATAATGCTGCTTTCCATCCTCACCCGATTTAAGATTAACCATTTCCTCAGTCAATACAGCAGTTGTAGCTAAATCCTCAATCTTATAATTCGGATATTCATCCGCTTCCGGTGAAAGAAGATCCAAATCAATCACCTGCAAAATATTCGTGATTAATGTATTTGCCCGGTTTACATACGGTACAAATGTAAAAATAATAATTGCTGTTAATGTAAGATTAACAAGTGTAGCAGCAAGTATAATTACAGTCAAAATGTTTTTTTTCATGTGCAACCTCTCTTCCGACTAATATTCTATATCAATCCGAATTTAATGAGTTATATATTCGTATTTCTACTCTTCTGTTACGTGCTCTGCCTTCTTCTGTTGCATTGCTGGCTATCGGCTCATATTCGCCTTTGCCGGACCATTTCATCGTAGTAACATCCATACCTTTTTCTTCTACCAGATAATTTTTTGCACTGATTGCTCTCGCAGAGGAAAGATGATCATTGTCCGGATACGCACCACTCAACATGGGGACATTGTCGGTATGACCAATAATTTCAATCAGATAATCATCATACAACTTCAAAATATCGCCCAATTTCGACACAATCGGAAGACACTCTTCCTTTAATTCAGCATGACCGGAATCAAACAACAATGCACCACCAATTAACAATTCTACATATTTTCCTTCCGGATCAATAGCGACATCAATGATATTATCAAGCTCATCATCTTCCATCTTCTCAGCAATATTATCTAACATTGCCTCGGTTTCCTTTTGATTGGCCTCCTGGAGTTTTTCTTCAAGAGATTTGTCAATCATCTGTTCGCCGTCGGTTTCTTCCTGTTGTTCACCCATTGTTGTATAAAAGTCACCAAGTTCAGACATTTGGGAAGTTCCCGCACTAATCAACAGACCTTCGCCGATCGAAGTATAACCACCCTTCCACAAACTAAAACTGCTGGTCATGGAATTTACAACTTCTTCCCATTTGTCCGCATCGACGGTTGACATAGAAAACAACAAAACGAAGAAACACAAAAGAAGATTCATCAAATCAGAAAAGGTTGTCATCCATGCAGGTGACCCTTTTGGTGGTTCTTCTTCTCTTCTTCTTGCCATACTTATTCTTCACCGCCTTCGTTTCCGCCAAGCGCCTCACGACGTTCCGGAGAAAGGAACGACTTTAATTTTTCCTCAATAACTCGAGGATTCTCACCGGCCTGAATCGAAAGAAGTCCTTCAACCATAACTTCTTTCATGGAAATCTCAGACCCACTGTTAGCTTTTAATTTTGTAGCAACCGGTCCGCAAATCCAGTTTGCAAGAACGGAACCATAAAATGTTGTAATCAACGCTACCGCCATTGCAGGACCAACCGAAGATACATCACTTAAGTCTGCAAGCATGTTAATTAAACCGATCAAGGTACCAATCATACCCCAGGCAGGACCCATGGCACCAAGTGTTTCCCAAAAACCGATTACTTCTTTATGTCTCTGTTCAATACAATACAACTCGGTCTCCAGAATGCTTCGAACCAATTCCGGATCTGTACCGTCTACAATTAAGAGAACACCCTTTTTCAAAAACTCATTCTCCATCTGATTCGCAGAATCTTCCAGAGACAACAAGCCTTCTTTTCTTGCAATATTAGACAACTCAATAATAGAACGAATCGTCTCTTCTTCATTCGATTCCATCGGTTTCATAATCAGTTTAAAGCTTTTTAAACCGTTCATGAACTTCTGTATACTCTGACTACCCATCAATACCGCACTAAATGCGCCACCAAAGGTAATTAGGGCAGATTTATAGTCCAAAAAGCCCTTTGCTGCCGAAAAACCGGCATCACCGGTAACAATACCCATTACCATCAATACCATCGCCATTATTAAACCGATAATACTAGCTAAATCCACAATTCCACCTGCCTATCAAATAGAATCTTTTATCAGAAACATTGATTTATTCGTCAATTATATTATTATTTCCGCAAATTATTTCATTTTTATATAATTTTACTCGATTTACTACCTTTTGTCTACTTTCTTTTACGATTATTTTTTTTCCGGTTGTAAGTGCGATTACCGTATCCGGTACTTCCTCGATTGTTTCAATCAGTTCTGCATTAATCGTCAATTCAGTTCCATTCATGCGTGTAACATTTATCATACACCCTCACTTTCTGAGGTCATTCATATCAAAGATCAATGCCTCACTTGCAGTCTCTAAAATACTAAATGGAAGCACAATAACCGGAACGGTTCATAGAACCGCTCCGGTTGTGTCAATTATTATCGTTTCAGATTGATCAATTCTTCCAGTAATGTATCAGAAGTTGTAATAATTCTTGAATTTGCCTGGAAACCTCTCTGAGTCGTAATCATATCTGTAAACTGTTGCGCAAGGTCTACATTTGACATCTCGAGCACACCGGTCGTTAAGGTTCCGCCGGTCGTAGATACATCAACACCAATTCCGTCAAAATCACCGGAGTTCATGGTAGTTGCATAAAGATTGTTACCAACTGCTTCCAAACCAGCTGCATTTTCAAACGTTGCAACAACAATCTGACCAAGAAGCTTCGTGTCACCATTATCATATACACCATAAATCAATCCGCGGTCATCAATGCTGACACCATTCATATCGCCGGCTTGTTTGCCGCCGTTATGTCCATTAAAATCACCTTTTACTGCTTCGATATTGGATGTACCGCTGTTTGCATACATCGTCATCTTCGAAAAGTTAATCTTAATTTCAGCAAACGGATTCGGATCTGCTTCCATCTGGAACGTAATGAATTCCGGTCTTTCATCATCGGTAGCAGCCTCACCGACACTGACAAACTCACCGGTTGCACCATTAAAACTCAACGGGATGAAATCCTCATCAAATGTAACCATACCGGTTTCCTGATCCACTTCCGCGGTATAGGTAATACCGCCCAACTGGAAACTCGTAATTGCACTGGAATCATATGTAATCGCTTTGGTTACCTCATCTTCGTTTTCTACTACGAAAATCGATTTTCCTTTTTCGTCGAAAATGTTAGTCGGAACGATATTATAATTAGTAGTCGATTCTTCAGACTGTGTAATACGAAGCGTCATCATGTAGCTCTGTCCAAGTGCATCGTAGAAAGAAATACTTACGGTCTTACCGGTTTCACTTGCAATCTGTGTGTCTTTACTGTCGATATTACCCTTCAGATAAGTTTCTGTTGTTGCTTCCGGCTCCGCATAAAGATTTTCCGGGGACATAATCTGTAACGGACTTACGGAATCCGATACACATTTGGACGGATCGTTCGGATCCACCTGCCATCCCATAACTGCATATCCGCTCGGAGTACAAAGCGTACCTGCTGCATCCACAGCGAAATTACCAGCCTTAGTAAACAGATTTCCTGAGCCATTGTTTACTACAAAGAACCCATCACCTTCAATCATAATATCAAACGGATTATCTGTTCTCTGTGAACCACCGGATACAGAAATCTGTGTGGAAATCGAAGACAATGCAGCACCAAGACCAACCTGCTTTGCATTCACACCGGTCTTACCGGAATCTGCAGGACCGGACGCCGGGCTGGATGTCTGATATAACACATCGGAAAATGTTACTGTACTTGTTTTAAAACCAACGGTATTTACGTTAGATATATTGTTACCAATAACGTCCATCTTGGTCTGATGGACTTTAATTCCGGAAACACCGGAATAGAGTGATCTCATCATATAGATTGACCTCCTTATAGCTCATGACGATCGGCGTCTGGCATTCGGCCGATATTGCCTCCGTAAGGTCCGGCAAACATCATGATATTTTTAGTTGTCATGATTCACCATCATGCAATAACTGCTCCATCAATGTTTGTAAAAACCTTATCATCTTTTTCGTTTACTGCCGTAATTACTGTATTATTACGAACATTCACGATAAATGCAAGGTTATCAACCATGACGAGCGATTCTTTAATTCCTTTTTCTTCTGCCCGTCTGGTACCGCTCTGCAAACGTTCTAATTGCGACTCAGATAAATCAATATTTCTGCTAAGCAATCGTTCATTTGCATGTTTTGAAAATACCAGTTCATTGCTTTTTACCGAATCCAATACTTCGCGGAAGGATTTTCCATCGTGGAAGGATTTGTTTGGAATCCGATTCATATTTTGCAATTTGGTCGAACTGTTATTACGGACCAGCTCGGTCATTTGTTCAATGGAAGAATATCCGCCATTAATCAACTGACTCATGCTAACCATCCTTTCTGTTATACACCGGATGTCGTTCCGCCTTCACTTGTCTGGTCATTGCCGCTATCCGGTTTCTCATCCGCTTTCGAGTTAATCACCTTTACGATAATACCATCTGTGATGGTCGTATAATACTGGTCATTAAACACCACAGCCGGTTTATATGTTCCATCCGGCAGGGACGCAAATGCTTCTGCATTAATGGTAACCGTATTTCCTGAAAGGGAATATAGCGATGGATCCAGGACACTGCCTTCCAACAAGATTGCAACCTCCGAGGCTTTTGTCGCACCATCACCAAGATTCACATCAAAGTTTACCGGTGTCGGTTTTTCTGCATCATACGTAAAAGTATATTCCTGAGGCAGAGACGGCAATCCCTGTTCTAACAGATACTGCTCATCAATCACACTATCCAACTGATCCAGATCATACAGGCTTCCATTTACGGACAACTTCACTTTCTTACCGGACATGTTAACAAAATCAACTGTCCCGCTAACATAAGTGGTTTTTTCATTTTCGCCGGAAGTCTTAAGTATGACGGACTTACCAACCAAAGAAAAGGCCTGTGTGTTCTCATAGGATGCATTTAAGTTCTGTAGCTGCTCTAACTGGGAAAAAGTTGCAAGCTGTGAAATATACTCTGTATCCGTTGACGGTTGTAACGGATCCTGATGCTGCATCTGACAAACCAAAAGCTGAAGAAACGCATCTTTACCAAGTTCATTCGTGCCTCTTGTCGATTTGTTTCCTGTTTCTGTTGCAGCCTGTTGCACTACACCGTCCAAAACGGGAGCAATTAAATCACTCATGTGTTCTCCTTTCCTGTTGCAAAGTCGCATAAGCCACTATGCAACATAATCAACACTATTACCGTTCATCTCTTTCATTACTTCGGACACATCTGAAAATCCGGGTTCGTCCGCATCTGTATCGTCAAATGCTACCCGACCATTTCGGCGTTGTCTTTGCTGTTTCTGTTCCGTACCTGCACTCTCATCCTGGAAACGGAAACCAAATTCTGCAACCGTAACTTCGATGTTCTCAACTTTCAGTCCCTGCACTTCCAAGGTCTCGCGAAGAACCTGCATCTGACTTTCAACTGCTTCTTTCACATGATCGCTTTGAACATTCAATCTTGCTGACAACTCACCATTTTTCGACGTAATCTCAAGTTCAACCTTGCCAAGATGCTCCGGATTCAATTGAATCTCCATTTTTGTGTTATCCGGTCTGATCTGAATCTTCACCTGATCGATAATCTGTCTTGCAATATCATACAATTCAAATCCATCGGTTAACTGCTGAATGCTTTCTGTCTCACCGTTTCTCGATAATGCCGTCAGTTTCTGAAGAAACATCGTTGCCTGGTCAAACTGTTTGTCCGACTCAAACAAACTTTGGTCTTCCTGAGCGAATCCGGTTTCACTCTCTGTTGTCGTGCCATCTACCGTTTCTACAGTTTCCATTCCATCTAAGCTAAAGTGTTCTGTAGACTTTGTGATATTAACGTCCGTCTCATGTTCAAACTCAATTACCACTTCAGCAGCATCGTTTACGACTACCGGTTGCACAACTGCCTTGACATATTCACTGATTTGTTCCTTAAACATTGAAACATCAAACTGTTCTAAAGAAAAACCTTCTTGTGTCAACAACTGTTCGAGACCACTGTTGTCCAAGATCTCCAACAAATCACCTTGAAGCTGCTCTAATGTTCGATATAAATCTTCATTTGTCAAAAGGTCAGCAGTCTCCAAACCTTGTACCTGCAGAAATAACTCTTTCATTCGATTGACATCCAAGAAATCCGTCAATTCAAATTGAATCGACTCAGCAGCCTCCAACAACGGTTGTTCTCCGAGTTGAAAACTATTCTGTAAAACAGACACAACTTCATTCAGCAAACTGAGAATCTTTGCAAGAACATCATCCGGAAGTTCTTCTAGTTCTGCCTGAAGTACTGTGTTTTCTTCACTAACTTCCATTTGAGCCGTCTCTTCCATCTTAGAATACTCGTTCAATACACCCGGCTTTTCTTGTACATCTACATTTTTTTGAGATGTTGCAGGAACCGTCTGTTTCTCAACATTGTCTTTACTGTGTTGTGTAGTTGCAGTTGGCTGAGGCGTAGCTTTCTCCGCTTTCGCAACACCCTTATTTCCGGTCTCAAGAAAACTGTCAAAACTACCGTCACTCTTTGAAGCAGAAGCCATCTTGGTGTTTGATGTAGCTATCGCCATCAAATTCACTGTCTGTACTGTCATGTTACTCCTCCTTTCCGATATTGTTATAGCCTCTAAAAAAGCAGATAGCTATACAAATTGTTTATCGGCAAAGAAAAGTAGAAACATAATAGTACAATAGCATATTTTTCAAAAAACACGAAATAATGTATTCAATTATTCCGGATACTCTGTATTTAGTACCTCATAAAGACTTTGCAATTTTTCATTGTTCAAATCTGTCATTCGTTGCATAACCTTAGCAACAAACAACGCGTCCATCTTATTCATGATTTCGGTAGCATTATCTTTTTTCATGGCAAGCAGAACCTTTGTAATAAATTCGATATCAGCTGTCATCTCCTGGAGTGCTTCTGCGGCTTGTCCCGGCTTCATATTAGCAAATAATTCTGCCTGTTTAATCACACCTTCATCGTATTGTATCAGTTCAACCACATATTGATAGAGTTGCGCTGCATTCTCCGGCTCAATTGACTCATAGAACTCTTTATACGCAGTCACGTCCGGAGCCTTATCGTTAAAAACAACATACTGATCAAAACGTTTTACTCTCTCTTCAAACGCTTTTACATCATCTTCAAAATTCTTTAAACGGTTGTTCTCTGCCCTTAACTGCGTAATCTCAATTGCCTGTGCCGTATTTTCCTTTGTTAATGTTTCCACTTGCTGTTTTAATAAATCCAATTCTTTCATTGCTTCATCCATATTCTTATATGGATAATTTTCTTCCCACTGAATCTGTTCGTCTGATACTTTGGGAAGCATCAGATTCACAACCGGCACGTCTTTCATATATGGTCGTAACGTTGTTCCCAATCCACCAACATCAAGCTTAATCAACAATGCCAGCACACTAATCCAGATTAATAGGAACAAAATTATAATAAGAAACGTTCCAAGTTTTCCGCTGCTCTCTTCTTTTTTCTTTTTTGCCACGTTTCTTCCCTCCTATCCAATCAACCGGCACTTTCTGGTTTGTGTCGGAAACTGACTAATTCGTCAATTTCTTTCTGTTCTTCTTTCTCATATTCTTTTACATATTCAGCAAATGCGTCATCTTTTAATTTTTCCAGCGTTTTTCTTTCCTTCATTGCTTCTTCCAGCCGCATTCTCGCCACTTCAGCATGCCGTTCGGCACGTCTCACTTTACCGGTCTGTTGTAAAATCATTTCTTTTATTATCTCAATTGCCTCTTTGTTCGATTTTACATTCAGTAAATCCAGTCTTGATTGCACACTTTCACGCAAACGCTCTTCATATCCGGATTTTCTTCGTTCCAATGCTTCCAGTTCGGCCTGTTCTTTTCTTAATTCTTCCATCGCTGTCTGGAAAAAGATTTTCTCCTGAGACTCCAACTTTTCTTTCAGACTCAGAACACTCTGCAGTGAAAAAGTAAATTTTTTCAACTCGATTCACCTTTATGATTGAAATATATCTTCTAAAATCGCCACGCTATCTTCAAATGTATACTTTGTCTCAACATCCTGTAACAAAAATCCATTTATTTCTTTCATTTTTTCAATTGCACGGTCAATATCCGGATTTGAGCCTGCTTTGTATGCACCAATGTTAATCAGATCTTCTGCTTCACGATGTGTCGCCATTAACATTTTGCATTCTCCGGCAAGTTTTTTATGTTCTTTTGTAATGATACTGCTCATTACACGGGAGATACTTTGAAGCACATCAATCGCCGGATAATGGTTCTTATTTGCCAGTTGTCTCGTCAGAACAATATGACCATCCAAAATACCTCTTGCCGTATCCGTAATCGGCTCATTAAAATCATCACCATCAACCAAAACGGTATACAAACCGGTAATAGAACCTGCATTATCATTTCCGGCACGTTCCAACAGCTTAGGCATCTCAGAATATACACTTGGCGGATATCCACGGGAAACCGGCGGTTCACCGGCTGCCAGACCAATTTCACGCTGCGCCATTGAAAATCGTGTCAGGGAATCCATCATCAACAATACATCTTTTCCCTGATTACGGAAATACTCCGCAATCGACGTTGCTGCCTTAGCTGCCTTCTTACGAATAATTGCGGGCTTATCGGACGTTGCAATCACCAGTACAGAACGCTTTAATCCTTCTTCTCCGAGGTCTCGCTCAATAAATTCTTTTACTTCTCTGCCACGCTCGCCAATCAAAGCAATTACATTAATATCCGCCTTGGTATTTCTGGCAATCATTCCGAGCAGCGTACTTTTACCCACACCACTACCTGCAAAGATACCAATACGTTGTCCTTTACCGATTGTCAGAAGCCCATCGATTGCTTTTACGCCAAGCGATAAAACTTCATCAATAATAACGCGATCCATAGGATCCGGCGGATCCGCCTCTACAGGATAAAGTTCTTCCACCAGTAATTCCGATCCATCCATCGGATTCCCTAAACCATCTAAAATCTTTCCAAGAAGATTTCTTCCAACTTTCACACTATGCACCGTATTCAGATTTTCTACAGTGCTTCCGATGCCGATACCATTCAACGGTTCAAATGGCATCAACAACAGTCTGCCATCACGAAATCCAATAACTTCTGCAATCACTTCACTTTTATGGTCTGTAGATACAATCCGGCAAAGATCATTTGTATTTGCATCCGGACCAATCGATTCCACTGTCAGTCCGACAACTTTACTAACTTTTCCCATTCTGCTGACAAAGGACTTATCAATCAATTGTTTATATTTCATCAAATCAACCATGATAACTCCTTTCATCAAAAAATCAGAATATTCCTGCAAGCATCTTTAAGTCAGAAGTCAAATTCTTTAACTGCACATCCAGACTACAATCAATGATTCGTGTGTCGGTCTCAATTGTACATTGGGCACGTCGCAACATCGGGTCAATTACAATCTCAATCTTGTTTCCTTGTAATTCATTTAATAACTCTTGTTTGCGTGAATTCAGGAAATCATAATCATCTTTCGATACACGTACAATAAAACTGCTACTATTCTCAATGCCCAACATGCTGTGACGAATAATATGCAGAATGATATCACGTCGTTCATCCAACAAAACACCAGTCAGGTTATGAACCATTCCGATAAGCAATTCAACAATATCCGGCTCCAATGCCTCAACCTTATTGGCATAATCAATTTCATGCTGTTTGATTGTTTGTGCAAGTTCCTGTCTCAGTGCTTCTGTTTCCTGTTCTGCACGTTGTCTTCCTTCTTCATAACCGGCTGACTGTGCCTCAGACAAAATTCTTTGTTTCTCTGCTTCTGTTGATTTCGCAGACTCCGAAACCATCTTCTTGCATTCTTCCTCTGCCTCAACTCTAAGAAGGCGGCATTCTTCCTCTGCCGCCTCTCTTAATTTTTGCAGTTCACTTTGCAGCTTCTTTTTAGCATTTTCACAAAACTGTGCTATTTCTTCCTCTGTCTGAGGAAATACCATACCGGAATCGTCTGTAAGAAAATACGTTTCCTGAACTTCCGGTTCCGGAACTTCCTCGATCTCCTTAAATTTGGGAAGACTTTCTATATACAACCGCTGAAATTCTTCAGCGCGCTGGTTCATGTCAATTTCTTTTTTATTTTCGGTATAACGGATGTTATAAGACTTAATTACATTAGACAACGATCTCGTCACCTCCACCTCTTGAGATGATGATCTCACCGGTATCCTCAAGCTTACGTATGATATTTACTATCTTTTGCTGCGCTTCTTCAACATCCTTCATACGAACAGGACCCATGTACTCCATATCCTCTCGTATCATAACTGCCAGACGCTTTGACATATTATTAAAGATAACCTCTTGAACTTCCTCATTGGTTGACTTAAGTGCAACAGCAAGTTCATTATTATCAACTTCACGTAATACACGCTGGATCGATTTATCATCCAAGGTAAGAATATCTTCGAATACAAACATCTTTCTTCTAATCTCGTCTGCGAGTTCCGGAGACTCGATTTCAAGTGTTTCAAGAATATGACGTTCTGTACCACGATCTACCGAGTTCAAAATCTCTACAACTGCATCGACACCACCGGCAATAGTGTAATCCTGATTTACCAAGGACGACAGCTTTCGTTCCAAAATCTTTTCAACTTCTTTGATAACATCCGGTGATGTACGATCCATGAGTGCAATACGTTTTGCAACATCAACCTGCTTATCCGGAGGAAGAGCAGCAACAATAATCGCTGACTGATTCGGTGACAAATAGGACAAAATCAACGCAATTGTCTGCGGATGTTCTTCCTGGATAAAGTTTAACAACTGTGACGGATCGGTCTTACGAACAAACTCAAACGGACGAACCTGAAGCGAGGCAGTAAGCTTTCCGATGATATCCAATGCTTTCTCAGCACCGAGTGCCTTCTCAAGCAATTCTTTCGCGTAACCGATACCACCCTCTGCAATATACTGCTGAGCCAGACAAACCTCATAAAACTCATCCAGCACAGCTTCTTTTACCGTCTGTGAAATACTTCGGGTATTCGCAATTTCCAAAGTCAATGCTTCAATTTCTTCTTCTTTTAGATGTTTGAAGATTGCAGCAGACTTCTCCGGCCCGATCGTTATCATCAGAATTGCAGCTTTTTGTAAGCCGATCAATTCACTTATACCCTTTGAAGATGAAGCAGCCATATCCTACCTCCCACAACACGATTATATACAAAACGCAAACTTTGAACGAAGTTCAAATTTGCAAACGAACGACGTTCGTTTTAACCCCATTCGTCGTTCAACCAGTTACGCAACAGATTCGCAACTGCTTCCGGTTTGTCCTCGATCAACTTCTCAATCAATCGTCTGGTCTCAGACTTTTCATCTAATTCAATGTCCTCTAATGTCTGGTTTTCCTTCGTTGTTGCCAGTAACTGTTCAACCGAGAGCTCCGGTTCCATCTCAATCACTTCATCCGGTGCAAGTCCACGGAATACCACGAAGAGCAACAATGCCAGAATCACAACCGCCAAAGCAATCTCAAATACCAGCGTCCAGTTAAATTCTTGTACTTCCTTCGGAATAAAGTCCAATGATTCGTATGCAACAACCGTCAGATTTTCAACCGGAATGCCGGAAGCACTGCTCATAATCTCGACCATATACTCATACTCTTCCGGATTCATAAGTCGAGGCTCACGATTGTTAGCAATATATTCTTCAAATGTCATTTCCTCGTTCAGTACACCAAGGATTTCCAAATCAGATTCATATACCGGAGTAACTTTGCCAAGATAAATACCTGCCGAAGATGACTCTCTCCGAATCAGGCCATATTCCTCCGTAATCTCAGTCAAACGTTCACTTGGAAGATATGTAATCTTGGTCTCATCGTACGAACTGTTTCCACCTTCCGTATTTGCGATATAATAATCAACTTCATCATTCGCATCGGTACCGACTACATCACCATTGTTCCCTTTGTTTTCCGAAGAAATCTTCTGGAACGTACTATAAAGACCTTGCTCCTGACCTTCTGCAGCCAGATATTCTTTATATGCAATACTCTTTTCCGTATAATCAATATCGAGACTCAGCGCAACCGAGGTATCAAAGCCATTCTTACCACCAAGTTCGATCATGCGCTCTTCATAAAAGTTCGTAACCCAAAGTGTCCATGTTTGTTTCTTATTTAATTCTTCCTCTTCCGGGTCAATCGTACCGCCAAAAATCAAGTTCATATTTTGATCCATAATCTTGATTTTCTCTGTAGTATCATTACCAAGGGATGCCGCAATGGATTCAGCAAGATTCATTGCTTTTTTGGAACTGATTTCTCCGGAAAGATGTAAGATTACACTACAATTAATCTCATCTTCAGAAGCCAGAATACTATTGTTTGCACTGGTCGGATAAAAGATAACACTTGCGCTTTCAATTCCGTGCAGACTTTCTAACGCAGCCTGTATCTCGGCGCGTACAAACAAATCGTTCTTAAGTCTACGGTCAGAATTTGTAGTCTCCAACGAATTATTCATCAGATCATCAATACTGAATCTGTCATCTTCACCATATGTACCGGCAATCAATATACGTGCTTGAACTTCGGCATCTTCATCAATCTCTACCGTCAATTTGTCACTGCCCAGTTTTGATTTAATCCCATTTTCGTTCAAAGTACTTACAGCATTGGCAGCCATCGTCTCATCTTCAAACTCGGCAATTACCATATACTTTGTGCGACCAAGGATTAAAATTAAAATAACAAGTAGCACAATAACAGAACCCACTATACTTAAAAAGATAGTGCGCTGTTTTTTTGTGTACTTGTTCCAAAATTCAAGAAATCTTTGCAGCAATCTTTGAAATCTTTCCTGCATGGCTTTCCCCTTTATCTGTTCTTAACAATTTGCCCCAAATTACGGAATCCCCATTCCGTTATTAATCACATTGTAACGATGAATCAGAACTGTAACTGCATAATCTCTTTATACGCATCCATTACTGCATTCCGAACTGCTACGGTGTACTGCAGTGATAAATTTGCTTTTTGCTGTGCAACCTGTAAATCATGCGTATTTGTCATCAGTCCCATTGCATACTGAAGTTCTGCCTGTTCAGCTGCATTCTGATAATAATTTGTTTCTTCCACCATGGTTTTTGCAGAATTCAACAATGCCTCGAAACTGGAAGTTCCGGCTTTTTTCTCATTTGAAACCTTCAACTCGGAAAGTTTTTCAACACCGGTTATTCCGCTGATATCACTGATTCCGCTTATCCCACTTAAACCATTAATAATGTTTACACTCATGTTTTACCTCGTTTCCTGTCGTACCAATTATTGACCGACCTCTAAGCCTTTGAGCAACATGTTTTTTGTAGCATTAAATGCAGTAACATTTGCTTCATAAGAACGAGTTGCATCAATCAGGTTCGTCATCTCGGTAACCGTATTTACATTTGGCATGGTTACATAACCGTCCTCATTCGCATCCGGATGCGAGGGATCATACACCTGTTTCATTGCAGTAACATGATCTTCTACAATTGCTGTAACACGGACCCCATTTCCGACTGTTTCCGACAAACCGCTGTTTTTGTTTGCCAGCATGCGACTGAACGTACTGGCCGAGTCCGGGGTCTTTTCAGCGAACATGACTGTCTTTCTGCGATAAGCTTCCCCATTCTCATCTCTTGTTGTACTTGCATTGGCAATATTCTGTGAAATAATGTCCAATCGAAGTCTCTGTGCCGTCATGCCACTCGCACTGACATTTAATGCGTTCATAATTGCCATAAGTGTTCTCCTTTACATTAAGGATTCTGTGTATAAAAGAAACCAACAATTATTTTGCAGTTAACGCTGTCTTGATACGGCTGAACTCCTGAGTCATGGAATCCAGCAAAGTATAGTAACGTATCTGATTCTCTGCAAGATTAGCAGTTTCTGTTGCAATATCTACATTATTACCATCATAACGGAAACTCAGTTCATTCAAATCCGTATAGACGGTTGCATTCAATCTCCCAAGATTCATATTGGCAACCTTTTTATCCAGATTCCCCTCTCCGGATAATGCCTTTTGCAAATATGATTCAAAAACAACGTCCTGACGTTTATAGTCCGGCGTATCATTGTTTGCAATATTATTGGCAATTACTTCATTCCGAATCCAGCTTGCATCTGCTGCTTTATTCAGAACATTGATGTAATTGTATGCGTTCGATCCGATCATATAATCCACCAAACCTTTCCCTGACAAATATGCTTGCTCTTACCCCAAATATAAAATTACAGATGTTCACTCTTATAATTATTATCATTATACCGTATTCCATAAAAAACACAAGATATATTTATAAAAATTATTTTTTTTACAACTTCTTGTATAATTTATTCTGATTCAACATCTGAAAATGTATATTATGGAAAACAAAAAGGGATTCATGAACCAATCACAAATCCCTTTGCATACAACAATCCTACTATATTTATCGGCTTGTCAGACAAAATCTTAAGTATTATTTTATCTTTTTTAATTCGTCAAACACAACATCGTTTAAAACTTTTATATATGTACCCTTCATGCCGGATGATCTTGATTCGATGACGCCGGCACTTTCAAACTTTCTTAATGCATTCACGATAACGGAACGGGTAATACCGACACGGTCAGCAATCTTACTTGCAACCAGAATTCCTTCATTCCCTTCCAATTCATTGAATATATGCGAAATTGCTTCCAATTCAGAAAATGAAAGTGTACCGATTGCAGACTTAACAATCTGAACCTTGCGATTCTCTTCTGCATTTTCCTCATTCACAGAACGCATCATCTCAAGACCAACAACGGTAGTGCCATACTCACTGAGAATAATATCGTCAATCGTATACTCTTCACCATTCTTATAAATGAACAAAGTACCGAGTCGCTCACCTGCAATATCAATCGGAGTAATAATTGCCTGATATGTACCAACACCGCTGAATTCAAATCCAAGTGTTGTCAGATTGACATTCTCTTTCGTCGATAAAATACTTAACAAACGCTCATTCAGCAATTCATCAATATGTCCACCAACGCTGTCCTTAATCAATTCCTTAATTGCAGGAATATCAGTACGGTTCTTGATTCCGAGGACTTTTCCTTTCTTACTGATTACCAAAATGTTGGAATCAAGAATATCTCCAAGCACAAGACAGATATCGTTAAATACAACTTTATGCGAGCTGTTATTGTGAAGAAGCTTATTAATCTTCCTTGTCTTATCCAGCAACTGAACACTCATAATCTGTCCTCCCGTCAAATTTTCGTTCGTATCTTATTCTATCATAGATATTTCCAAATAACAATAGTTATTTTTTTGTTTTATCAAACACTTTATTCATTTTTGACAAAAAGAAAAAAAGAAGAGTCATCGGACTCTTCTTTTGTCACATTATTATTTTGTGTTTTCAACCACCGGCTTCTGCCATGACATATAGTCACATTCCGGTGCATTTTCACAACCAAAATACCGTCTGCCTTTCTTTGTTCTGCGAACAACGATATTAGCACTGCATTTCGGACATAACGCACCTGTTTTTTCTAGAAATGTCTTGGTGTTTTTACACTCCGGGAAACCGGGACATGCAAGGAACTTACCGTGTTTCCCATACTTGATTACCATATTGCGGCCACATTCTTCACATACCACATCGGTTTCTTCATCACTGATTTCTACTTTATCCAGTTCAGTCTGTGCATTCTTCACTGCTTCTTCGAGATCCGGATAGAAATTACGCACCACAGTCTTCCATGCAACGTTACCTTCTTCCACACCATCCAGAAGATACTCCATGTTGGCTGTAAAATTCACATCAACAATACTCGGAAACGCGGTTTTCATAATCTCATTTACTGCTTCTCCAAGTTCTGTGACATAAAGATTCTTATCTTCTTTAATCACATAACGTCGTGCTAATATGGTGGTAACTGTTGTAGCATACGTACTCGGCCTACCGATTCCAAGTTCTTCGATTTCGCGTACCAGAGATGCCTCTGTATAACGAGGTGCCGGCTGAGTAAAGTGCTGTGCAGGTTCATGAGACACAAGACACATTTTATCTGCCTTCTCTAATTTCTGAATGCCGGTGTTGTTTGTATTTATTGTCTCTTCATCATCATTATAGACATTCAGAAACCCCTTAAATGCAAGACTTGCTGTCGATGCAGTAAAACGATACCCGCCACCATCGATCTTGGCACTGACAGTATCATATCTGGCTGCCTGCATTCTACTTGCAACAAAACGTTTCCAGATTAACTGATACAAACGGAACTGCTCGCGTGAAAGAGAGTCTTTCACCAGCGCAGGAGTCAATTCAATGTACGTCGGTCGGATGGCCTCATGTGCATCCTGAATATTCTTGTCATTTGACTTCTTATTTTCAGACGTCATAAAGTATTCTGCACCATAATTCTGGCAGATAAACTCTTTTGCGGCAGCTGTCGCTTCCTCAGATACCCGAACGGAGTCTGTACGCAGATACGTAATCAAACCAACGGTTCCGTGTCCTGCCACATCAATTCCTTCATATAATTGCTGTGCAATGCGCATGGTTTTCTGAGTCGAAAAATTAAGCTGCTTGGAAGCTTCCTGTTGTAAGGTACTGGTTGTAAAAGGATTCGGTGCTTTTTTCTGACGCTCACCTCGTTTAATTTCAGTGACAGAAAATGCAGCATCCTTTATCTTCTTCAATATATCCTGCATTTCCCGTTCATTGTTGATTTCTATTTTATGATCTTCTGTACCATAAAACTTTGCAGTAATTTTCGTCTTGTTCGAATTCTCGAATTCTGCATCCAGTGTCCAATACTCTGAAGGAACAAATGCATTGATTTCATCTTCACGATCACAGATAATGCGCAACGCAACCGACTGAACGCGACCGGCACTCAATCCCCGTTTTACTTTTTTCCACAGAAGCGGACTGATTTTATATCCTACCATTCGGTCGAGAATTCTTCTGGTCTGCTGTGCATCTACCAGATTCATATCGATTACGCGTGCTTCTTTCAATGAATTCTTTACCGCATTTTTCGTTATCTCATTGAATGTGATTCGATTCGCAGAGTCCAGATCCATCTTCAGAATCTGTGCCAAATGCCATGAAATTGCTTCACCTTCACGGTCAGGGTCAGTTGCAAGATATACTTTATCTGCTTTCTTTACTTCCTTACGCAGCATAGATAAAATATCACCTTTTCCGCGAATGGTTATATATTTGGGTTCAAAATCGTTTTTCTCATCAATACCCATCTGACTCTTAGGTAAATCACGTACATGCCCATTCGATGCGACTACCTGATAGTTCGAGCCAAGAAATTTTTTGATTGTCTTTGCTTTTGCCGGCGACTCTACAATAACCAGATTCTTCGACATATCTTACTCCGTTCTGTCCAATAATTATTTTGAAATCAGGTCGGCGTTTTCTATATTTTTTATATAGTAATTCTTCACCGGTTGCCTGATAACCCCCAACATCTCCAAACGCATCAGACACACCAGCAATTCCTCTTGCGGCAATCCTGTCAATAAAACCAGCTGTTCTATGTGCCTTGGCTCGAAGTCCAAACAAGCATACACTATTTTTTCCTGCGTTTCAAGAACTATTTTATTTTTTTGATTTCGGGTCTTTTTTACGGTTTTATTTAGTTGTAAATTAAATTCGGATAAAATATCTTCCGGATTGTTGATAATTTTCCCGCCATCACGAATCAGTTCATTACACCCTTCACTTAATCTGTCTCCGATTCTTCCCGGCACTGCATATACCATCTTCCCTTGTTCTAACGCAAAATCAGCAGTAATCAAAGTCCCACTCCGTTTCGCAGCTTCTACCACAAACACTGCATCTGATATTCCTGCAATCAAACGATTTCTTGCTGGGAAATTCTGTGACAATCCCGGTATTCCGAATGCATATTCCGTCATAATGCATCCACTTTGTTCAATCTCTCGTTTTAATCCGATATGTTCTTTGGGGTAGCATATATCCATGCCAAAACCTAAAACTGCACAGGTATATCCGCTTGCCTCCAAAGCACCTTTATGTGCATAACCATCAATTCCTCGTGCCATACCGCTAATAATCTGTATACCGCAACCTGCCAGGATTTTAGAAAAACATATAGCAATCTGTTGTCCGTATACACTGCAATTTCTTGCCCCAATAATTGCAAGGGCAGGTTTATCCTCAGTTGGCAGCTTGCCTTTATAATATAGATAATATGGTGCCTCTGATATAGACCGTAACCGTTTTGGGAAGTCATCATCAGAACGGATTATAAACGAAACACCATTTTGTATCATGGCATCATATTCGTTCCGATAGTCAAATTCCCGCACAATCAACAACGGTTCCATAATACGTTCCGGGATTCTCAGGCCTTCTAATATTTTTCGAAGTTCCTGCTTCCTAATCCGAAATAAAGTTTCGATATTACCGGTTGTTGCAAGAATTCGTTCAAGATAAGACACCTCAAGTCCGGGAACTTTAGACAACGCATACCACATTATTTTTTCCGTCATGATTTCACCTCACTTCCACACTGCGATAACTCAGTGCTTCACAAAGGTGCTTCTCACAAATCTTAACAGAGCCTTCCAAATCTGCAATTGTTCTGGCAACCTTCAATACTCTATGATAACCTCTTCCGCTCAGTTCCATACCGCGAAACGCTTCCATCATGAGTTCTTTTTCCTGCTCGCCCAATGCACAATATTGTTCGATCTTTGAAGATGGTATCGACGAATTCGTATAAAAATTTTGATCCTTATATCTTTCCTCTTGTATATTTCGCGCTCTGCAAACTCTTGAACGGATTTTTTCCGAACTTTCAAACTCTCCGCCGTCAAACCACTCGTTATATGTTACCGGACTAATCTCAATACAAATATCAATCCGATCAATAATCGGCTGACTCAACTTACTACGATATTGTCTTACTTGATTTTCCGTACAGGTACACTTCCTTCGATCCGGATAAAATCCACACTTACATGGATTCATCGCTGCAACCAGCATAAAATTGGCCGGATAAACTGCTGTTGTACCAACTCGGTCGACACATATCTTTTTTTCTTCTAACGGTTGACGTAAAACTTCAATCACTTCACGGGAAAATTCCGGCAATTCATCTAAAAACAATACACCGTTTGATGCAAGACTAATCTCACCGGGTCTTGCTTTTCTGCCTCCGCCTGCTAATGCAGGCATGGTTACCGTATGATGCGGTGCCCGAAAGGGACGTTTCTTCATCAAAGAACTTTTCTCTTCTAACCTTCCGGCAACACTGTATATCTTTGTAATCTCAATACTCTCTTCCAATGACAATTCCGGAAGAATTCCGGGAACACGTTTTGCAATCATTGTCTTTCCTGCACCGGGTGGTCCAATCATCAATATATTATGATGACCCGCTGCTGCGACTTCAATCGCACGTCGGGCAACTTTCTGACCAATCAATGATAAAAAATCATCCTCCGGCGCTAATAACTCTTTCGATTCGCTGCCACTTGTGCCAAAATCCGGTAATCCAAATGTATCAGGGCAAAAAGAACCGGGGTTGGATACATAGCGAATCACATCATGTAAATCCTTTACCGGAAGAATTGTAATATTCCCTACCACTCGTGCTTCCTGATAATTCCCGATTGGAACCATACAATACCGAAACCCTTGCTTACCTGCCTCATACACAATCGGAAGCACACCGTTTACCGACTTTACAGAACCGTCCAGACTTAGTTCACCAACAAATAAAATGTTATCTGTATGTGCTGAATTCAGATATCCTGCAGCAACCAAGACTGCAACTGCAACCGGTAAATCAAACGCAGTTCCTTCTTTTCGGATGTCTGCAGGAGAAAGATTTACCGTAATTCTTTTGGGTGGCAAGATATATCCGGAATTTTTCAATGCAACCCGCACACGTTCTTTCGCTTCTCTCACTTCGGATGATAACAGTCCCACCATATCAAACACCGGCAAACCATCACTTACATCCGCTTCCGCCTGCACAATAACTGCGTTGATTCCCTCTAACGCTGCACAATACATTCTGCTAAACATATAGATCCTTTCCCTATCCGGGAAACAAAATACCGCACTGCCATCTTATAACAGTGCGGTAACCATGTCAACCATATATTTACATATTTGTACATCTTTGTAATTTACTCGTGGTCAAGAATCTTTTTCAACTCATCCATGAATGTATTCACATCTTTGAACTCGCGATATACCGATGCAAAACGTACATATGCAACCGGATCCAGATTCTTCAGTTTATCCATAACAATCTCACCGATTTTGAAACTGGGAATTTCTTTTTCTTCCATAGAAAAAACAGCATTCTCAACTTCGTCTACCAAAGCAGTAATCTGTGCTACTGAAATCGGGCGCTTATGACAAGAACGGAACACACCGGACTCAATCTTTGCACGATCATAAGCTTCACGAATATTGTCCTTTTTAATTACCACCAAAGGAATCGTCTCAACTTTCTCGTAAGTAGTAAAACGCTTGGAGCACTCATCACACTGACGTCTCCTACGGATGGAACAGTTATCGTCTGCCGGTCTGGAATCAATTACGCGGGTATTTTCTTTACCGCAAAAAGGACATTTCATGCTTTACTCCTCCTAAGTATTGCTGTTTACAATTACAATTATAGTAATAATTCATACTTCGTCAAGTAAAATCCTTATGGATTTATCAAGGAATCCGGCATTTTTTTGTGTTTTTCACATATGTAATATACAGATATCCTCAAGGGAGTCATTCTATGCGATTTTGCGAATTGAAACAAAAAGAAGTAATCAATTGCCGCGATGGAGAGCGAATTGGTTTTGTATGTGATATTGTCATCGATGAATGCAACTCATGTATCAAAAAAATTATCATACCCGGACAATGCAAGCTCTTCGGCATTCTTGGCAAAGATCAGGAATATATTATCCCGTGGAATTGTATCCGACAGATTGGTACCGATGTGATTTTGGTTGATGTTGATATCAGTTGCTATCTTGAAAAATGTGAATAAGCAGTGGAAGTCTTAATAAGACTCCACTGCTTTTTCCATCTCGTATCGAATCTGAGTAATTGAAAAACCTTTTCGAAACAGGGAAGCTATAATCTTATTCTGCTCCTCCTGTGTCAAAGAGCCAATCGACGTCCCTTTACGTTCCGCCTTCCTTAACGCTGCCCTAACTGCTTTTTGTAATGCTTCTTTTTCAGGATTCGTACCAAGTTCTTCGATTATCTCAGAATATACTGCTTCAAATAATTCAGAACGAATCCCTTTTTGGTATAATTTCATTGATAAAATCCGCTTACTATAGTCATTACCATGATATCGTAGATATTGTTCCGTAAAACGCCTGTCATTGATCAGACCGTACTCCATTAACCGCTCTAATACAGGTTCGACAACATCCGAGGAAAACTCTCTGTCTTTCAGTTTTTGCCGCATCTCTGCTTCCGTATAATCGCGGCGTTCCAAGAAACACAAAGCCCTCTGATATGCACGTTTGATCTCTTCTGCCATAATGGATTACTTACTCCTGTCCGGCTTCCTGCAGAGCAGGCATATCAAACTTGGTACGAACTTTATTCTCTATCTCAGCCAGTACTTCCGGATTGTTCTTCAAAAATGTCTTTGCATTCTCACGTCCCTGACCAATCTTGTTGTCGTTATACGCAAACCATGCCCCGGTCTTCTGAACAATTCCTTCATTGGCTGCAATATCCAGAATATCACCCTCCTTGGATATGCCCTGTCCGAACATAATATCAAATTCAGCCTCACGGAACGGCGGAGCAATCTTATTCTTTACGACCTTAATGCGGGTACGGTTACCAACCACTTCACCATTCATCTTAAGAGATTCAATTCGTCTGACATCCATACGTACCGAAGAATAGAACTTCAATGCACGGCCACCGGTTGTTGTCTCCGGGTTACCAAACATAACACCAACTTTTTCTCTCAACTGATTGATAAAAATAACAATACAATTAGACTTGCTGATTACTGCAGTCAATTTACGCAGAGCCTGTGACATCAGGCGTGCCTGAAGACCAACATGAGAATCGCCCATCTCTCCATCAATCTCTGCTTTCGGAACCAACGCGGCAACCGAGTCAACAATTACAATATCAACTGCACCGGAACGCACCATCGTCTCAGTAATCTCTAACGCCTGTTCACCGTTATCCGGCTGAGATATGTACAAATTGTCAATATCAACACCTATATTCTTCGCATATACCGGATCCAGTGCATGTTCCGCATCAATAAAACCGGCAATACCGCCACGCTTCTGTACTTCTGCAACCGCATGCAGTGCAACTGTAGTCTTACCACTTGATTCCGGCCCGTAAATCTCTATAATTCTTCCTTTCGGTAAGCCTCCGAGTCCCAATGCAATATCAAGACTTAATGCGCCTGTCGGAACAGTCTCGATATTCATATGTGCGTTATTCTCACCAAGCTTCATTACAGTTCCTTTACCGAACTGTTTTTCAATCTGTGCTAATGCGGATTCTAATGCTTTTAATTTTTCTTCTCCGGCCATATCATCTTCTCCTTTAATCGAACTTGTGTTCGTGTCTTGTTTTCATGTTACTTGATTTGTATCCGTTTGTCAACTGTTTTTTATCTAATTATGTACCAATATCGCATGAGGTATTGTAGCACAATTTTCATTCAAAATACAGTTGGCAGATTGGAGAAATCCATCACCAAAAACTATTCAATCTGATGAACACAAAAAACGAATCACAGAAAATAGTTTTGTAAAAATGCAATAAAAAATGTACTCTTTTTTCTACATAACTACAAAACAAACGTACACCCCAAATGTCAGAAAAAACATCATCCATCATTTAGGGTGTACGTCAAATATGACTATTTAAATAACGCATCAATGAAATCATTCGGATCAAACTTTTGAAGATCATCAATTGTTTCGCCAACACCGATATATTTTACCGGAATGCCAAGTTCTGACATGATTGCAATGGCAATACCACCTTTTGCCGTTCCATCAAGCTTCGTCAAAATAATACCGGTAACATCCGTGACTTCACAGAACTGTCTTGCCTGAACAAGAGCATTCTGACCGGTGGTTCCGTCCAATACTACAAGTGTCTCCTTATAACAATCCGGATACTCACGGTCAATGACGCGATTGATTTTGCGAAGTTCTTCCATCAGATTCTTTTTGTTATGCAGTCGTCCTGCCGTATCACAGATTAATACATCCGTCTTACGAGCTTTTGCTGCTGTTACAGCATCAAAAACAACCGCGGCCGGATCAGAACCTTCCTGCTGTGCAATAATCTCTACCCCGGAACGATTAGCCCATTCCGTAAGCTGTTCGATTGCAGCGGCTCGGAATGTATCTGCTGCTGCAAGAAGCACTCTTTTTCCGAGTCCCTTCATCTGTCCGGCCAATTTGCCTACAGATGTAGTCTTACCTACGCCATTTACTCCGACAACTAACAATACTGATTTCTGATGTTCAAACTCATACGCGTTCTCCGTCAGAGTCATCTGCTCTTTCATGCTTTCTATCAGTAACTGTTTGCATTCCGATGCTTCTTTAATTTTGTTTTCTCTTACCTTTTCCTGCAGGGATTCGATGATATCACTGGTTGCCTTGGTGCCGATATCGGCCATAATCAAAGTTTCTTCCAGTTCTTCATAAAAATCGTCATCAATCTCACTGCTCTTAAAGATGGAATCCAGCCCCGACATAATATTCTGACGGGTTTTGGTAAGCCCTTCTGTTAATCTTTGAAAAAATCCTT
Source organism: Lachnospiraceae bacterium (assembly GCA_045593785.1). GTDB lineage: Bacteria > Bacillota > Clostridia > Lachnospirales > Lachnospiraceae > SZUA-448. Next base: position 1,276 of record JAZNXH010000056.1, on the reverse strand, counting down.
TTTTCTCTTCCAATCCACTCTACACCTTTCTGCTTACTTATCCAGTTCACCTTCAATCAAATTGACAGACACAAGTGCCGAAACACCTTTCTCCTGCATTGTAATTCCGTACAGTCGGTCTGCTGCAGCCATCGTTCCGCGTCTGTGTGTAATAACAATAAACTGTGTCTCTTTGGTCAACTTATTCAGGTATTTTGCGAAGCGTTTTACATTAGAATCATCCAATGCAGCCTCAATCTCATCCACAAGGCAGAATGGCGAAGGCTTCAGATTCTGGATAGCAAATAACAACGCAATCGCTGTTAATGCCTTCTCACCACCGGACAGCTGCATCATATTCTGAAGCTTCTTTCCCGGTGGCTGTGCAATGATGCAAATACCAGCTTCCAGAACATTGTCACCATCCGTCAATTCGAGTGTACCCTTACCACCACCGAACAATTCCTTAAATACAGCGTCAAATTGTTCTTTGATATGTACAAACTCTTCTTCAAATTGTCTTCGCATCTCGGAATCCAATTCATTAATAATACCAATTAAGGTTTCCTCAGCAGCCTTTATATCATCTCGCTGTGAGGTCAGGAAGCTGTAACGCTCCGAAGTCTCTTTGTACTCCTCAATCGCATTCACATTGACATCACCAAGCGCACGGATTGCATTTTTTAATTCGGAGATCCGACGTTTGTTCTTGGATGCACTGGTACAGGATTCATCTTTAAATGCTGCAGCCGTTGTAGGAGTAAGTTCGTACTCTTCCCAAAGATAAGTAACCGATGCATCCAACTGTTCCTGCAACTTCTCCGCCTGATTTTGCAAGCGGAAGGAATCCTGATCCAAAAGAGAAATCCGCTTCATCAAATCATCGCTCTTATCGAAGAAATTACGATTGATCTGAGAAATCCGTTCTTTCTCTGCATTATATGCAACAATTGCCTCCTTACACTGTAACAATTGAATCTGACTGTTTTCTTTATCGATTCGATTTTGCTCAGCATCTGCTTCTTTTTGTATTTTTTGATTTTCAAAATCGGTTGCACTGATGCAAAGCAGTTCAATTTCTTCTCTGTAACGTTGCAATTCTGACTCGGCCCGACGGATATTCTCGCTGATAAATTCATCCGCACTGGAATAATTGCCAGCCTCCAAGCGCAATGCTGCGGCCTGTTCAGAGAGTTTCTTCTCAAATTCCTGCTCCTGTTCCAGCAACTTCGTATAATTCTCGATACGACGCTTATTTTCTTCGCTCCGGTCCAGATTCTCCTGCAGTTCTTCTTGT
>JAZNXH010000055.1:0-2002 GCA_045593785.1 Lachnospiraceae bacterium | reverse complement strand
CCCCCAACTCCTTGGCTCACAGAACGACATGGCTACGATCCGACTTCATGGATCTGGATGCAAGTGACGAGCAGTTAGACTGTCCGTTTGTGTTTGCGTCTGCAAAGTCCGGTATTGCTATCTGTGAACTCGGCGATACTCCGCATAACATGCAGCCCCTCTTTGAGACGATTCTGGATTATATCCCGGCACCGGAGGGTGATCCGGATGCCGGAACACAGGTACTCATCAGTACGATTGATTATAATGAATATGTGGGCCGTATCGGTATCGGCAAGGTAGATAATGGTTCCATCCGTGTGAATCAGGAAGCAGTGATTGTGAATGCGCATGAACCGGAGAAGAGCCGCAAGGTGAAGGTAAGCAAACTCTATGAGTTTGAAGGTCTGAAGAAAGTGGAAGTGGAAGAAGCCGGAATTGGATCCATCGTTGCTATCTCGGGCATTACCGATATCCACATCGGTGATACCATCTGCGCGGTAGACCAGCCGAAGGCGATTCCGTTCCAGAAGATATCAGAGCCGACGATTGCAATGTATTTTGTGGTAAATGACAGTCCGCTTGCCGGGAAAGAAGGTAAGTATGTGACGTCAAGACATCTGCGCAGCAGACTTTTCGCGGAACTTAATACGGACGTCAGCCTGCGCGTGGAGGAGACCGATACGACGGAGAGTTTCAAGGTGTCCGGCCGTGGAGAACTGCATCTGTCCGTGTTGATTGAAAATATGCGTCGCGAGGGTTATGAATTTGCAGTAAGTAAGGCAGAAGTTATCTACCGTAAGGGTGAAAACGGAGAGAAACTGGAACCGATGGAGCACGCATATCTGGATGTTCCGGAGGAATGTTCCGGTACGGTGATTGAAAAACTCAGTACCCGTAAGGGTGAATTACTCGGCATGTCGACTTCTAACGGTGGTTCCGTGCGTTTGGAATTCATGATTCCGGCACGTGGCTTAATCGGATACCGTGGGGAGTTCCTGACCGATACGAAGGGCAACGGTATTCTGAATACATTGTTTGAAGGATACGGTCCGTACAAGGGAGATATCCAGTACCGCAAGCAGGGTAGCTTGATCGCTTTTGAGGATGGGGAAGCGGTGACCTACGGTCTGTACAATGCACAGGAACGTGGTGCACTGTTCATTGGACCGGGTGAGCGCGTATACAGCGGTATGGTAGTCGGACAGAATGCAAAAGCAGAGGATATTGAACTCAATGTCTGCAAGAAAAAACAGCTGACCAATACCCGTTCTTCCAGTGCGGATGAAGCGCTTCGTCTGACGCCGCCGAGAATCCTGAGTCTGGAACAGGCACTGGATTTCATTGATACGGATGAGCTTCTGGAGGTAACACCGAAGAGTCTTCGTATCCGTAAGAAGATACTGGATCCGACCCTGAGAAAGAGATCACAGAGGTAATTTATGGCGTATACAAACGACAATCCTGATATGAGTCTGAAAGTGTCTCCGGTCTGCAGTAAGGGTGGAGAGAAATTTGCATATGTAACCTTTACGGAAGGTAACCGCTCTGCGGAAGGAAAAATACCGGATTGTAAGATTATTTCGAGTACAGGTTTTGACGAGGGCGAAGTAGGGATGCTTGAGATGTATATGAAGCAGAATCTGCTGCAGTTGAAGAAGATGGCAGCAGGGATACGTTTGTTTGATGTGATTACAAAAGAATAGCGTTTATGAAAAAAGTGCTGTCATATCATATTCGATGTGACAGCACTTTTGATTCTGTTATTGTATTGATTTTATGAACTGACGGTATGAAATCGATAACATTAGTTTAAATTCAGACGGTTCTTCAAAATGCGGCCCGAGAGTACATAGGAGATACTGCCGAGGATGACGTATTCGGATGCAAGAACACTAAAGAAGAGAACCAGGTGTTTGGTGGTTACCATAAAAGTAGCCAGATTGTCAAATCCGATACAGAGGACCATGATGACCAGAAGTGCCAGATTGATTACCTGATTGACTACATAGATGATGGCATA
>JAZNXH010000054.1:0-2700 GCA_045593785.1 Lachnospiraceae bacterium | reverse complement strand
CGTTTTGGCATTCTCGATGATCATGTCGATACAACGGAAATGGTTCGCTGTTTCAATCACATCATCCACATTTAGGACTTCATTTTCTACACCGATGGTATTGGTTTCAAAAATATATCTGGTCTGTTCATGAGTCAGACGGCTGCCTTCGATGTGGTTGGAGTTGTATGTCAAATCAATCTGCGTTTTATGGTAAATCCCACCGGGGTATTTGCTCACTTTTTGTTCTTTCAGAATATCCAACAGAGTAATGGGTTCCTCTTTCCTTTTGTTAGTACGCTCCGGTTTTTCTGCATTTTCAGGAATGTTCCAAGTTTTTCCGGTAAGGAACGCACCATTCACACGTCCCTGGGCGCAGTAATTTCTAACACTGCGTTCCGAGATATCCCACTTTTTTGCCATTTCAGTAACTGAACGGTATCGCATCTGCCATCCTCCGTCATAAATCGAATCAAAAACCACACGAATCTACGGTGTAGTATATCACACTATCGGCAAAAATATCAACCGTCACTGAGCATGCCCCTGTGCTTTTTGCTGATATGGGAAGTTTTATTCTATTTTATACAACTCGTTTTCACGCTAAATCATATAAAAGTGAGATGTCAGAAAACTGTTAGAGACTGTTGCGGCAAGAAAATCAATACGCTTGCACATATTTGGCACATATGATAATATCTAATTAAAAATAATTTGAAATAGCAGGTGGTGATTGTTTGGCTGTTAGTGAAGTTTTGGCTGCATTGGCAGATGAGAATAGAAGAAATATTTTGCTGAAGCTAAAGGAAGGAAAGATAAGCTCCGGTGATTTGGCGGTGTTCCTGAATATGACGCCGCAGGCGTTGTCGTATCATTTGTCAAAGTTGAAAAAAGCAGATTTGATTTATGAAACAAAGTATAAGAATTTCATTTACTACGAATTGAATCTGACGATTCTGGATGAAGCAATCATGTGGATAAATCAATTGAAAAGATGAGGGGGCACGCTTATGAAAGGAAAAAAGATTGTATATTTCATACTTATGTTTTTACCGTTGATGGCAACGTTGGTTCTGCTGCCGTTTTTTCCGGAGCAGATTCCTGCACATTACGGGGCAGATCATCAGGTAACCAGATGGGGAAGCAAGTGGGAGTTGATAATTTTGCCGGCGGCGACGCTTTTGATGGCAGGATTCTTTCCTCTGGTGGCAAAGCTTGTTCGGGCGGCGGAGCCGGATGGAAAAAATAATGAGAAGGTTCTGCTGATTAGTGGTTGTGCGACCTTATTGTTATTTAACGTGATGACGGGGTACTTTTTGTATACGGCGTATCATCAGCTTGAGAATCTGTCTGAGTTTCCGGTGGATATAAACCGGATTGTGTTTGTTGCGTTGGGAATTGTGTTAATTATCGTCGGAAATGTGATGCCGAAAGCGCGGATGAATTCTTTGTGTGGTCTTCGGACGCCGTGGAGTATGAAGAATGAGGTAACGTGGAAGAAGAGCCAGCGGTTCGGAGGGATTTCTTTTATAGTAGCTGGGGCTGCTATGGTGGTGGTTAGTCTCTTGACACGCGGATGGAGCTGCTTTGCGTGTGCAATGGGAATCCTTTTGCTTGTGGCTGTGGTAGATGTGATATACACATATAGAGTTGCGAAAGATATTTGACAGAGGAACCTGATTTCACTAATATATGACAAATGGATTATCGGAAAACTAGTGGCATTAACAGCTGTTTTATTATATAATGCATCCATAAATTACTTATTATTTGGAGGTATACAATGAAAAAAAGATTGATTGCGCTTCTTTCCGTATTGTGCCTGGTGGCAGGATTGCTTTGTGCGTGCGGCCAGACGGAAGATACCGGCAATGCAACAGGTGATACGACGGTTACACAGGCTCCTTCTTCGGAAGAGAGAGGAGATGGACCGACGACACCGGAAGCTACAGTGACGCCCAGTCCGGCGCCGACTGCGACGACTGCTCCGGAACCGACCGCGACGACTGCTCCGACTCCGACAACGGCACCGACACAGGCTCCGGTTGCAGAGAAGAGTGAGCTGACTTATGATTTTAATGATTTAAGCTACAATATGTCTTACGGAACCACATACACCGTACTGGATGATGGTTCGATTTCCTTGCAGTATGACGGACTCTATCAGGAAATCAAACTGGCGCTTCCTACGACCCTTGATATGAGTTATTGCACCGGTGTGTCTGTAAAGTTGAAGAGTGAAATCGGAAATCTTGCAGTAAAACTGTATGACGAGAGTTTTGCTGAAGTTGCAGTGAATTATAATGGCATGACAAGTGGAATCGGCAATATGTCGATTGCTCCGGACCCATCTACTAAAGTTGCAGGTATCGGTCTTATGGCATGTGATAACAATTTGACTGATTATTCTTTGTTTGATGCAACGGTTTATTCCATCACCTTTACGATGAAGGCGGGCTGGGACTCCGGTATGCCGGCACCGACCCCGACTCCGTTCCCGGTAGATCCGGACGACACCGGCATCTGGGAGAACAATGCGGATATTTCCTGGATTGATCCGTCTAAGCCGATGATTGCATTTACCTTTGATGATGGTCCGGTAGGAACCTCGGACACTGCTACTTCGATTCGTATTCAGAATGCGCTTGCAGCATCCGGTCAGCATGCTACCTTCTTCTATTGGGGTAATTCATTGAACAGTCTTAACGAAGCTGAGATTAA
>JAZNXH010000053.1:0-14062 GCA_045593785.1 Lachnospiraceae bacterium | reverse complement strand
TCGTAGGCAATTTCACGACGCATAATCTCGAAGATGTCCTGTTCTACCAGGCGGTCATTCAGCAGATATTTGTATGCGTAGTAAGATAAAAACGCACGGATTAATCTCTTGTTGGCACCACTCCGGTAATAATTATTAAATACTACCTTCGCACTGCTGATATAGCTCTCCGCAAACAGCATCTGCCCCAGCAGACGTTCTTCCAAATCCAGTGTATCCAGTTCCATGGTGCGGGCTGCTTTCCACACCTCAAACATCTGCAGGGTCGTACCATAGAAATAATCGGTCAGATAACGCAGGATGACCTCGTCATGCTTTCCTGCTTCAAACACATGTGCACAAACAGCGACCAGAACATCCACCTTTTCCATACCGTCCGCATTGGTAATCAGACGGTTACAGAGTCGTGCCAGACGCTTCACATCCACACCTTCAAATCCGAACTCGTCCACTGCCTTCAATGCAACGTTGAACAGATCACTCAATATCATATACTCGATCACGCGAGTCCGTTCTGCACTGGCCAACATACGAAGATTTATCTGTAACAGATAGTTCTCCAGTGCTTCATTTTCGTAATTATCATAATGATGATAAATCAGGGACTTGATATAATCCTTCATGTATTCCGGATTCAATCCCTGGATCCGGGTCACACGAGAGCGGATTTCTACCGAACCCTCTTCACCGCGCTGAGAATACTGTGCTTTCTCTGCAAGATTCAGCAGCAGTTTTTTATTGTCACCAATCAGCTCATCACAACGTTCAAATAAACTTTCCAGATGAATCAGCTTATCCAAACCGTAATCAATTGTAGATATGTAACGGTTGCCTGCGGCATCACAAAGTAATACCTCTGCATTTTCCGTAAACATCTCAATGTATGCATGTCCGTCATGTAACGGCACACAGACTTCTTCGTTGAGCTCCTTATGAGCCACGCAGACTGCGACGATATTCGGACAATCACAGGCAATCTCATAATAGAAACAAATTTCCGGTATCTTTGCGGCAATCTGAGATGTCAGTGCCACATGTGGCAACACTTCATCATAAAGTACTGCTGTATTCCGACTAATGATTCCCTTTTCGAGCTGAGCCAAAGTAAAGCTTTCAATCTGCTTCTCATAATCCGGAATAATAGATGCATAAGCATTCCGATGTAATAAAACATTCGCATACAAATAGCTTCTCTTCTCATCCGGAATCACGCAGTTATATGCAAAATAATTCAATACGGAGTGTTCCAACGCAATACTGAGGTCATCCGGAGCAGCCATGAGATATCCTTCCGGCAACCCTTCTTCCTGTATGCCTTCACGGACACCCAGCATATACCAGCTGAAATCTTTTGCAACATAAGATTTTCCGGTCAAAAGAATATGGCAAACTGCAGCCAGCAAATCCTGTTCGTGATAACGCTCATACGCCTCCTGCAATACACGCAGAAGCAATCGATTGTTCTCACCTTCACGCATCGCCAGGTACGCCGCACGGAGCGCAGTCTCCTTCGACAACGCCTGATGTCTGACTGCAAATGCAAGTACCTGCAATTCAAATACGCGCAAATCCGTCAGACACTCCGGTTTTTCATTGATTGCAGCAATCGCTTCATAATAGAGTACCGGCGTCCGTGCACCCTGATAAAACGCAAATGCAATCTCTTCCAGACGTTTTTCCGGCGCATTCAGATATGACTTATCCATATACAGCAGGAACCACAGCAACATCCATTCTTCCGGATATCGCTGATACAGATCACGGATAATACGGATTGCCTTTTCGGTGTCCTCCTGTTGTTTTTTACATAATGCGGTCAGATAAACTTTTGCAGCATATAACACCGGCTCGGATGAAAAATCCGTCTGCATGGTTTCGAGTTCAGACAGTTCAGCTGCCGCCTGTTGTTCCTTGTTTTCTGCCATCAAAAGATGAATCCGGTACAGACGGTATTTCAGTCCCAGAGTTCCATACAGATTTTTCAGGCCAATCAGGGCATTCTCCGCTTCTCCCACATATTTTCCGACCGAGATGCGATTCAGGCGAAAACGAAGATAATTCTCTGTCATATCGCTGCAGTACTGTTTTTTCCTGCGTTCTTCCATCACTTTCCGTTCATTCTTAATCCGGTAATAACACTGCACCGGAATCTCAACCTTTTGATGAACACTTTCAATCCGCAGCTTGCCACAGTTCAAACCGGCGTGTAGTTTTTCGGAATCAATGACAAAGCTCTCCTCACAAATATCCCCATGAAATGCATCGCTTTGGAGTTTTTCATGTCGCGGCTGCAGAAAATCACAATCTGTTGATATCTTAAGTGAAGTATAACCCCATCCGCTCCGCTGAATTGTCACCTTGTCCAAAAAGCTGTATTCACCGGCAGTGTATTCTAATTTATCCTTGTCCACCTTGAATGTAACCGCACTCTTTTTCCGTATCGACACCAGAAACTCTTCCAATGCACTTCCTACATCGGTCCCTACCATCAGATGCTGATAAATCTTCAGCAACTTGCTGTTATGGTAGCGCAACATACGTGTAAATGCTTCTGATGCAAACACCTGCTCCGCTTCTGCCCAATTCGTTTTGGCAAGATCCGTGAACTGGAACATGTCGCGGATTTCTCCGATGGAAGAAGTGCAGAATGGCGGAATCACCCGCACTTCAAATGGCAACACTGCCTCACCGCATTCAGTAATGATGCTAACCTCGCCCTCAATTTGTTCTCCGGGCTCCATACATTCTGCAGCAAAACTATAATGAACGGTAATCTCTTCCCCAACAAACTTATCTTCGGACAGCACAAAAAGGCGGCTCGATGAATAGAGCACCCCCTTCATCCGGCTGCCTTTACTGTTCTTAACTATAAAACTCCCACGATACCTGTCCCCGGCTACTGCCGCGATCTGAAGTCGCTCATCAGACAAGAGAATCTCCGGTAACTGATACTCAAAAATCCCCCGCGCCAGCTGCTCAATTTTTTGTTTCACTGCTCCACCACTTTTCCGGTAACTACTCTTCCCTTAGTATATCAGTACAAAATCACCCATATCACTGCGATATGCCGCACTGCCGTCAATTGCTACAAAATACACACCCATTAACTGCTTGCGGTTCTCCAGTTCCGCATATGCGTTGATGCAATAACACTCCAATCCGTAAACCATAGTCGTCCATTCGTCTACCAATATGGTATACTCTGACAGAACAACCGGCAGTCCCAGATCTTCTGCAGACAATGTCTTCAGCAATGCAACTGCATCATCGGAAGTAAATCCATCTTCCGAATTGTCTTCCTCACCACCTGCGCTCTCCAGATTGTCGGGAGGGAAATTGGCAAATTCAACAATCTCATCCTGCGAATAAAAATAGAATATCTCCTGACTTTTTGTATTAACAGCAACCTGTGGTGTATACGTATGCTCTGCATCACTTACTGTAAACAGATAATATACACAACCATCTACCGTAACTTCGCCGGTCTGCTCCGCATCATAAGAATTCCCCACTGCTGCCAGCAGAAGCGCCTTTGATTCCGCTTCGGTAAGCGGGTTCAGCACCGGTGCCTGAGTCGGCGCCGGAGTTGCGGTTAATGTCGGAGTCGGTGCCTCGGTCGGAGTTATCTCCTGTACCGGTTCCGGTGTCGGAGTTGCGGTTGCGCCCGATTCCGGCGTCCCACTCTGTCCTGGCTGCTCCGTACCTTGTGTATCGTCCTGCGTTCCCGGTTTTACCGCCGAAGTCGGCGGTGTTGTCGGCAACGGGTCATCGCTTCCCGTAAATATTACTTTCTTACAGGACACCAAAAGAGCTAAAACCAATGCTGCATATATATAAATCAATACTTTTCGTCGATTCTTTCTCATAGCCACCTCCATAACCTTGCGAATACGAGTTTCTCATAATAATTATAACTTATTCCGAAAGAAATGCAAGATATTCTGACTATCACCGGACAAATATATTCTTGGTAATTTGCTCTTCACAAACTAGTTCAAAAGTCCCAAAATTTCGCTTTTTGTGAAGTTTTCGAAATTCGAATGTCCAAATTGTTTTCGAAACGTGATATGTTAAGAAATGACATTGCGGTAGAAGAAATGACATTGAAGTTTATATTTAATTCTGCTAAAAATAAATCAAGCGATACGACAAGTTTCGTGTGAATATACCGCTAACAACAACTTTTCATAGATTAATACCCCTCATCAACAGCCTTCCTGTCGCCCCCCGACAGTGGAGGCTGTTCCCCTTTCTTGAGTTTTCTTGTTTCCAGTTACAATGAAACGCAAACGCTCAAGAAATTCAAAAATATTGACATCACTACTGGTTTGCGATAGTATATTGTACGGTCTTTGGATTTATCCAAGGGCATCCTTCAGGGCAGGGTGAGATTCCCGACCGGTGGTTACAGTCCACGCGCGGCAGAGCCGCTGATCCGGTGCAATTCCGGAACCGACGGTACAGTCCGGATGAAAGAAGAGAGGTAAATAAATATGAGTAGTTTCTTCGAGTCACTTCGTAATCTTGCAGCGACCGCATACGACAATGTCGGTTTTCTGCTCATCAGTGCAGCAATCGTTGCCATCCTGATTCTTGCAGCCTACGGCGCAGAATTCTTTATCGCCAAAAAAACAGGCATCCCGAGAAAAAACGACAAATTAAAGATTAAGCGTATGGCACTCATTGCAATGCTTGCAGCGATCTCCATTATCTTGATGTTATTCAAGTTCCCGCTGTGGTTCGTTCCGTCCTTCTACACTTTGGACTTAAGCGAGATTCCGGTTATCTTCGGTGCCTTTGCACTTGGACCGGTAGCCGGTCTTCTGATTGAGTTTATCAAGATTCTTCTCAATCTCCTTGTGAACGGTACCACCACCGCATTCGTTGGCGAGCTGGCAAACTTCCTAATGGGCAGTGCTTACGTTATCCCGGCCGCAGCAATTTACTTCTACCGCAGAACGAAAAAAAGAGCACTGGCAGGTCTCCTTACCGGAACTGTGATTGCAACCATTTCATCCGCGTTCTTAAATGCTTACGTACTCCTTCCGAAGTACATGCAGCTCATGCACAAAGACCTGCAGTACTTTATCGACAAAGGAGCAGAGAAAAACGCAGCCATTGACAGCCTGTTCACATTTATCTTCTTTGGTGTAGTTCCGTTTAACCTGTTAAAATACGCCATCGTATCTCTGGTTATCGCACTGGTATACAAATATATCAGCAAACTGATTAAGCAGGCGTAAGTCACAGCATAGGCAACCGAATCGTATCGATATTGTAAGAAATAAAATGCAGCCCTTCCGTACCCTGACAGAAGTGCTGCATTTTTCATATTTTGAACATTTATCCCTTATGTCCTTATCACTTTACTTGCGATACAATTCTACAGATACTCTTCCCGAGCCACCATCAATATCAAGCGTATGATGTGCCGTATCCGTCTTTACCTTATAACCATCTGCGACCTTTACACCGTTCACCCATACTCCGCCGGAACCGGTATCACAATCCACATTGTAATCATTCAGGTCTGCATCTGCCTGAATGCTCACGCCGCCGCTGGTACTGTCGAGTTCAATGTCGCCGTCAATCTTACCATTCATAAACTCTACCCGTCCCGAACCGGTATCCAGTTTCAGATCACCCACATTTACCATATCGAAGCTGATGGATCCGGAGCCGCTGTTCACTTCGGTATCATTGAAGTTACTGTTACTGATTACGACTCTTCCGGAGCCGCTGTTGATGTCCACATCTGTGCTTGTCGCATTCGAGATATGCACACTGCCGGAACCACTGTTGATATGTGTATTTCCTGCTGTTGCATCCGTGATATGCACACTGCCGGAACCGCTGTTGATGTTGAGTTCTCTCTTGGCGGCAACGACTTCCATGTTCGTCCTGCCCGAACCGGTATTAAAATAAATATCCTCTGCAGTGAGATTCTTAACATCTGCCGAACCGGAGCCGATGTTAAAGTCTGCATCTGCAAATTCCATACCTTCCGGAATCGTAAGGATAACTTCCGGTTTCTTTATACTTACCCACGAAACATTAAAGAAGTTAATTTCTACATCGCCGTCATGTCCTAAAAATAACGTGTCGCCGTTTCGTATCTCTGCTACATAACGAAGCGATACGTCCTTTGCCTCCACCCGAAGCTGCGTTCCCTGCACAACCGTCAATCTGGCGCTGTAATTGTTGATGTTCAGTTTTTTTACCTGTGCTGCCTCGTCTGCCGTAAACTCTTTTACAAAACTCTGTGTCTCTACATTTCCAAACATTTCGTCATCCCCCAGTTCGTCACTGATTTTTCCTAATTCCACTTCAATCTTATCCAGGTCAGCATCGATTTTGTCGCCATTAATCTCGATCTTAATCTTGCCGCCATCATCAATCCGAACTATATTTCCTCCTGTGAACCATTCACCGTCCGTAACAAGGTTAATCCCCACAGCAAGTTTCAGAACTGCCAGCGAACAACTTGCAATGATAGTCACCGAAAGGAAAAGTGCAAATGCAAGCGCGATGTATTTTACCACTTTTTGAAATCCGTTCATATGATATCTGTACCTCCAAACATGCAAAGTGAGCTGATATAAACTGTTGCAGCCATCTCGCCCTGACCGTGGTGCTTGTTATCCGTGCCGCCAAACAATCCGATGGACGATACTTTTACCTTTACGTTCGTCGGCAGATATACTTGCGTACCGCCGAAAATGCTGGTCACATTGATTACGATATCTCTGTCAATCTGTGTATCCCGAAGGTCTATCTTGCTTCCTCCGAACACAGAGTCAATGCTACATCCGTAAAACGGTCCGACCAGACGGTTATTGATTCCGTTGAACACTGCTGCAAACTGCGGCTTTGCGAACGGATTCTCGCGATCAACGGCTTCTTTCGTTGAGATGAAGATGCCGCGGATGATAATGTTCGCACCGATGACCAGAAGAATGGTCGGTGTCACCAGCTTCCACACCGTAGCTCTCGGCATAACTTCCGGCACCTGATAACTCATCAACATCAGCATGCCGAGTGCAAAACATATCGTTGAAAAACAGCCGAAGCCGTGTTTGATGATTCCGATTACACTCGGAATGATAATTAACAGAGTCCACCAGCCGGGGAACAGAATCTTGATTTCCCACCAGCCAAATACATTTCCAAACAGCATCACCCCAAGTGCCAGCCAGAACAGCCCCCAAAGGATGTTGCCGACGCGTCGTCTTTCCATAGATTCCTCTTTTCTGAGAATGTTTTCTCTTTCTGTTTCTTATGGTTTTATGATAATTTACGACACTGCAAAATGCAAGTTAGAATACCATTAGAAAAATTACAGGTTTCTTAATGTAAGTTTCGTGTTGTGCCTGTCCTGTCCCCTCCGATGTCGGGTCTGCGTGGACGGCTCGCTCACACACGCTTATTTTTCGCTGATTCGCATCCTGCATACTCGCACCCGCACAGCGGGCATGCAGGACGCTCGGTCAGCGAAGCTAGTGTGTTCGCTCCCTCGTCTACTCGAACGTCATCAGAGGGGACAGGACAGGCAAAACACACAATCGTAACATCAGAAACAGAAAGGCAGAACAAGCGATACAAATTATTCAGTTTCGAATTGCGCTGACAGAAAAAGACATATATAATAAGAACAAACAGAAATGTTGAAGTTTACGAAGAGGTGTTGAGATGGTATTATTATACTTTTAAAATTTGAAAACTCTTAACTTTATATATTATTACGGAGAAAATAAAATGGAATTTTCAATTAAAGAATACAAAAACTATAATGAAGAAGAAATATTAAATCTCTATAAGAGTGTAGGATGGATTAATTACTCCAATAATCCGAAGATGTTAGAAGATGCGTATGCAAATTCATTAAGAATACTTGGTGCATATGAAAACGAAAACCTCTTGGGAATTATTAGAGTTGTTGGTGATGGTCATTCCGTTGTATTTATACAAGATATATTAATATTTCCAGAGTATCAGAGACAAGGAATAGGTACTGCATTATTGAAGCAAATATTACAAGAGTATAAGCATGTTTATCAAAAGCATTTGCTAACAGAGAACACTGAAAAGACCATTCAGTTTTATAAGTCTCTTGGCTTTACAATGGATACCGATATGGAATGTAGAGCATTTTCAATATATTTTTAGCTAATGTATAATTTGAGAGTATGAGACAAATTTCAGTTTTCAAAATAGGTTTTAACACACAATCATTTTCATACCGGAGGTAAACCATGGAACTGTGGGATGCATATGATGCTGATTTCAATAAAATAGAAGGTGTTACTCTCGTAAGGGGTGAGGAAGCATCCTTCTCAGACGATATATTTCATCTGGTTTGCGATATTCTGGTAAGGCACATTGACGGAACGTATCTTCTGATGCAACGTGACCCGCAAAAATCTTACGGTGGCATGTGGGAAGCTTCTGCTTGTGGTTCTGCACTACAAGGGGAGACACCAACCGACGCCGCGCAGCGGGAACTCCTAGAAGAGACAGGTATCGTTGCAACTGATTTAATTGAAGTCGGAAGAATTGTGGACAAATCAAAGCACAGTGTTTATGTCGAGTTTCTGTGTGTTACTAATTGGGATAAAAACAAGATACAGTTACAGGAAGGTGAGACAGTAAACTACCGCTGGGTCAGTGCCGGTGAGTTGCTTTCCATGGAAAAAGAGGAACTGGTAACTTATCGTATTCAACAATTCATTGAAGAATTGAAGTGAGTCAAGATACACCAAACTCACCAAATGCAAACTTACATCAATTTGAGTTTCAAACAATACTAATAAATTTGACATACCCGCAACAAGATGGTAATATATTTATAGAAAGTGCTACCGATAGACGGTTAGCCCGAAATATTAACAGTCAAAAATAACTGCTCCGGTTTCGAAGGCTCGGGCGGTTATTTTTGTGTCTTGCCATTCTTACCAACCGAATAGCCAAGACTGAAGCAAGTCAAGCATAAGCTGATAACAGCAATCAAGCTTTCGATGGTTAGCATAAGCAAAATCCTCCTATCAGAGATTTCTGCAAGCAGATTTCTATGTAATCGGAGGTCACAGTCCTCCGTAGAAGACTAACCGCCTACCGTTATGGTAGCACTATAAAAATTATATCGAATATTTGTTCGATTTTCAAGTCTTTTTCAAAATCATCTTATTTTCTCCAACAAAAATTCCGGCTGCTGTCCGACCACAACCCTCTCTGTTACTTCTGACACCTCAAAGCCCCTGTCTACATATCCCTGCAGGAACTCGCTTTCATCTGCATAGACCAGCTCTTTTCCGTAGTTCTCCTTAGCGGACTGCGGCGTAAGTTCTAAGTACACAACCATTCTTTCTACTTTAAAGGTCAGCACCGTATGTACTTTGTTTTTCATCGGGTTATACAAGAGCCATATCTTGCTCGACACCTTCTGTGCATCCAGGAGATGCTTCATCACTACGACGGTGTCTACACAGGTTCCGATCTTTTCCTGCATCGTAACCAGTGGGTCCTGAACAATGGACATCGTTTTTGCCTGATTGTAATACTCCTCGTCAAACCCATTACTCATATCGGGTTTATACTTTTTCCCATCCACAACAAATCCATATTCATAACCGTTGTTCAGCAATTCTTTTCTTAACATATCACAGAGTCTTGTGATTTCACGGTCTTCTTTACACAGCCAACGATACACCCCAAGATATGCTCCATAACCGCACCACGCAAGGCCACATCCAATCGCAGGGATGCCGGCAAGTATCGTAAGAACCAGAAAACCAATGCTGTCCCATCCGTCGCTAACAAGCGTTAAAACAAAACAAACAATCGTCGGGCACACAAACAAAAGCGTTGGCAATAACTGTACCCATTTTTTCTTTACCTTAGCGCAACAAAACAGCTGAACTGCAAATGCAACGATAGCTACAATATACACGATACCATATTCAAACATACAATTACCCTTTCCCTTCTGCATCTGAAAATTTATTTTCGTATGAGGATATTTATATCCGCATTAGCCACTCATACACCCTGTGATAAAAATCCTTCGCCTCTTCGTATGCCGCATGTCCCAAGTTCCGATAAACATACAGTTCACTTTTGGCAATCCGTTCCTTCATCTTATAAGAAGCTTCCACACCTACTGTCTTATCCGCACCACCGGCGATGATATAGGTCGGACACACAATTCTGTCCAGTTCATCCTGTACATCAAACCCCAGAATTGCCCTTGCATTCACTAAAAATCTGTCATAACTTTTCGGTTTTCCTACCATACCGAGAAGCGGGTACATCTTTCTGTACTTTTTAAGATATTCTTCTGTATACCCCTTCTCTGCCGTATCAATCATCAGATTCTTGTGATTGCCCTGCAATGCCAACTCAATCCACGAACTCACATTTTTCTGTATCATCTCATTCGCACATGGTGCGGATACAGCGACAACAAGCTTTTCTACCATCTCAGGATAATCAATAGCAAATGCCTGTGCTATCATTCCGCCCTGCGATACGCCCATAATACTGACTCTGTCTATTCCGAGCTCCTTCAGTGCCTTCGCCTGGTCCGCTGCCATATCCTGAATCGAATACCCTTCCGGCATTTCGTTCTTACGACTAAACATATATACCGTATACTCTTTGAAAAACTCTCGGTACGGCGTTACCAGCAACAGCGCTTTCCCCTTCACTGTAGTCAGTCCGTCTGACAGCCCGGGCAACACGACAAAGACCTTCTTACCATAGCCGAAGGATACATAGCTCATCTCTGTATTGTCAAGCGTTACGCTTCCGTTTTTTGCATTCCAAAACATGCGGGCCCCCTGTTATTCTACGCAGTTATTCTACGCTGTTACTCTACACAGTTATTCTTCACAATTTCCTTCACTATCATCTGCGCAATTATCATTTGTCTTCTTATCATGTCCTGTTAACCTGCGAAGCGGTGGCGCAATCAAGCAAAGCAAGCACACGAGAATAAATGATAACAGTGTAGATGCCAGAACAACCAAAAAATCAACCTCACCGTTATCCCAGTAAGTTAACAGTGCGAAACAGGCTCCAGATACAATCGCGGACAACAGATTTCTAAAAATTTGATTCAACACCTTATTCATAGATTCCCTCCTTGACACAACCCTCTTTTAATTTCTTCTATCATACCCCATGTGTCGAAAAAATCAAGTGTTGGAGCTACTACTATTCGGCGTTGCGGAACAAAAAAAGGAGAACAACTTCCGTTGTTCTCCCATGATTGCTAACTGTAATTAAGCAAGTTTGCTCTTTGCAAGCTCTGCAAGAGCCTTGAAGCCTTCTGCATCGTAGATAGCCATCTCGGACAGCATCTTACGGTTAACTTCAACACCTGCAAGCTTTAAGCCGTACATCAACTTGCTGTAAGAGATATCGTTCATTCTTGCAGCTGCATTGATACGAGCGATCCACAGTCTTCTGAACTGTCTCTTACGCTCTTTTCTACCAGCATAAGCAGAAGTAAGTGCACGCATTACGGACTGCTTAGCAATTCTATACTGTTTGGATCTGGCTCCTCTGTAACCCTTAGCCAGCTTTAAAACTCTGTTATGTTTCTTCTTGGCGTTTAAGCCGCCTTTAATTCTAGCCATTGTCTAATCCTCCTTCTAACTATGCGTACGGTAACATCTTCTTCATGTTCAGAACGTTTGACTTGTCAACCATCTCTGCCTTACGAAGATCTCTCTTATTCTTTCTGGTCTTCTTGGTAAGAATGTGCTGCTTACCTGCTTTCTGACGTTTCAGCTTACCGGTACCGGTCATAGAGAAGCGCTTTGCTGCGGCTCTGTTTGTTTTCAACTTCGGCATAACTTTATCCTCCTTTAATTTAGCTCGTAATCAACTTTATTTCTTTTCTGTCAGGAACATCATCATGCTCCTGCCTTCCATCTTGGTCGGCTTGTCAAGTGCTGCAACATCCTCTACCAGTGCGAAGAAATCATCCAAAATCTTCTTGCTGAATGCAACGTGCGCCATCTCTCTACCGCGGAAACGAAGAGTAACCTTTACCTTGTCTCCCTTTGTGAGGAACTTACGTGCTGCATTTGCCTTCGTGTTGAGGTCGTTGCTGTCAATGTTCGGTGACAAACGGATCTCTTTGAGCTCTGTAACCTTCTGCTTTTTCTTTGCTTCTTTTTCTCTGCGCATCATGTCGTAACGGTATTTACCGTAATCTACGATCTTGCACACAGGCGGTTTTGCTGTCGGCGCAATCTTTACGAGGTCAAGTCCTGCCTCCTGCGCTTTCGCATAAGCTTCTTTTGCTGAGAAAATACCCAGCTGTTCTCCGTCTTCTCCAATCAGTCGGACTTCTTTGTCCCTGATCTGCTCATTAATCATTAAATCGCTAATGGCTTTGTACCTCCGTCGGATAGATAAAAAAATAAAGTGAACAGCAAGCTATCCACTTCAATCCAAATCAAGCACATCACGCAAAAGCGATCATATGTTGTATTCTTAGGAATCATGACCCTTTGGCATCGACTTCAGCCGGGGGTGAGAGTGGATACTCTGCTTTGTCCTGTGGTATACCCTCATATACTCACAGCCCTTGCATTATAACACTCCCACCCTGCGGTGTCAATCATAATTTTACAAATAATCTTTCAAAAGCGAATAATATTCCAGGAAGATAAGCGCCAGACTCTTCTTCAGTCTCAGAACCATCTGATCCCCTTCACGGGTTATCGTAAGTTCTTCGATCTGATCAAAAGGCATTTCATCCAAATATACTTCGTAACTAAGCGGCATGTAAACCGTCTTTAACTTCATACAACTTGATGCACCAAACAGCAATTGCGGAAGCAGATTCGTCTCCGGATCTACATCCTCGCGCAAACGAAGCGTCTGTAAAGTAGCTGCACAACCGTAGAAAGTCTCATCGCTTGCCGCCACTACCTTTTTCCCGTTCACATATCCCGGTACGGTCATATCCGTCAGACTTGTATTTAATGCCTTTTCCAGACGGATTGTACCGTTGCTCAATTCCGAATATGTAAAATCAACCACTTCCGGTATCGGGGTCGGCGTCGGGTTCGGACTTGGGGTCGGTGTTGCTTCTGGTGTCGCAGGTTTTGGCGGTTCCGGCTTCTCAGGCGTTACCGGAGGTGTTTCCGGTGTCGGAAGTTCCGGTCCGATGGGACCCGGCTTATCCGGTGTTACTGTCGGCACCGCAGGTGCCGTCGGTTCCGGCTTATCCGGCTTCTGCGGTGCAGGCGTCGGCGTCGCTTCCGGTGTCTGTGGTGCAGGGGTCGGTGTTGCTTCCGGTACCTGCGGTGCAGGGGTCGGAGTCGCCTCCGGCTCAACTATAGGTGTCGGCGTTGCTTCCGTTTCTGCACTTATATTTTCATCCGGTACGACCACTTCCGGTTCTGCCACAGGCGTCGGCGTTGTCTCTACCTTCTCCGGCTGCGGTATGTCCGTCGGCGTTACATCCAACTCTAACTTGTCTTCTGCTTCTTTCCATACAGTTAATATATCTTCTGCTACACTGCCGATACTGTCCTTGCTAACATCAATCTGCAACTGCATCGAATCCGTATTCTCGAGCGGTACTGCCACCTGCGTTTCCAGAATCTCTACGATATCCTCAATCGTCTCAGCCTGCTTACGCTCCGGTACCAACTCAATATCACGAAGCAGTTCAGCAGCATCCTCCGTTGCAGCAAACTGCACCGTACCATCTTCCTGTACTTCAATCAAGGCAAGTACTTCCGGGGTTACCATATCTTTCGTTTCGGTGCTCAGACCGTTGCCTGCCTGCAACGGAACCGCAACCGCCTCGATACTTTCTTTTCCGCCTTCGGTCTTCTTCTCATATACGGTAAGTTCTACCTTACCTTGCTGTACGAAGGAAGAAACCTTTGCTTTCACGTTTTCCGTGAACAGCTTCGCGATAGTATCGTGCTTTTCTGCATCCAATTCGACATTTCCCGTCTTTTCACCGAGCAGATACAGCAACACATTATACTCATTGAACGATTTATCCACCGCATCGGCGAGTGCATATCTTACTTCT
>JAZNXH010000052.1:0-5015 GCA_045593785.1 Lachnospiraceae bacterium | reverse complement strand
AGGGATTAACAGCATTTTATAAAGAGTTGTCAGCGTATATGACGGCCGATTCTTATCAGAAGATGCAGGAAACAGCATTGGAACTGCGGGAAGAACTGGGGAAGTTTCATGTTACGCTGGTGTATGAGAATGATCGGGTTGCAATTGCACAGGAACGTCAACCCGGTACGTATGATGCGTTTTTGAACCGGGCGTTCGGGGAACGAAATGACATTCTCAGAAGTCCGTTTAAAAGAAGCATGAACCTGACGAATTTTGAGCAGGAGATTGTGAATGTATTCCAGAAGAACAATGCAGGTTTTGTATCAAAAGCAAAGAAGTTTTCAGAACAATATAAGAGCTATGCGAAAGAATGGATTCTGAATTTTGCTGATGAGATTCCGTTTTATCTGGCATACCATCAATTCCGTAAAGTGATGGAAGATGGTGGGTTTGCATTTGCAGAGCCGTCCGTAGATGAGACAGAAACAATGAAGGCTTCCGGGCTTTATGACCTTGCACTTGCCATCGTGAATCAGAGTCAGGGAAAAGAAGTAGTCAGCAATGAGTTACAATATTATGATGGCGAGCAATTTTTTGTGTTGACCGGACCGAACCAGGGCGGTAAGACAACATTTGCAAGAAGTTTGGGACAGTTGGTGTACTTTACGAAGCTGGGACTTGATGTGCCTGCGCAGCATGCGAATGTGCATCATTTCACCCGGATTCTGACCCATTTTTCTGTGGAGGAAAGTGTGGAGACAGGACGCGGTAAATTGAAGGAAGAACTGGTGCGCTTGCGCCCGATGATGGCGGAGGAAGCGGATGGTGCATTTGTTATCATCAATGAATTGTTTACCACTGCAGCCAATTATGATGCTTGTCTTATGGGTAAAAAAGTATTGTCCCGCTTTATCAGTGAACAATGTCACGGTATCTATGTTACGCATCTAAAAGAACTGGCAGAAGAAGGAAATGGAGTTGTCAGTCTCTGTGCGATGCTGGATGAGCAATTGATGCAGAACTTTAAAATTATCCGCAAACCGGCAGATGATACTGCCTGTGCGCAGAATCAAGTGAACAAATATCAATTGTCGTACGAACAGTTGAAAAAACGACTGGACAAGCAACCGCACGGGAATGGAGAAGAGAGATGAAAGTATGTCTGTTATATCCGGAAAAGGATTGGAATAATGTAAAGAAATATTCGGATGATTATAACATCGTTACAGATTTGGGCTTGCAGACCTTATTTACGGAAGCAGGAAAAGAAATTATCTGGGAACGTGAAGGCCGTGTGAAAAAATTAAAACCGGCAGATAACTTTGTACAGCGGACGCTCCGCAGTGTTATGATGGTGCCGCTTCATACAGAACGGGAGATTGTATATCGTCAGGAGATTTTGCGTGATGCGCTGGAATCGGTCAGTCTGATGAGGGAACTCTATGCATTTTCCTCTGAGGTAATTCAGCAATGGGAACTGTATGGGAGAAGAACGACGGCAAAAACACATGGCAGTAACGATTCCAGAGGACGCCTGATATCGGATATCTGGATCTTAAGACATCTGGTAACCAGTCTCGGGCGATTGAAAACGATGTTGGAAGCGCAAGAAGACCGGTTGAAGTCCGAAGGTTTGCGTGAATTGTACCGGCGTTTATGCGAAGAATTCTCGCCGGAGTCTGAAACAGCGCTGCGTAAGACCTTGGATAGTGTGGCTTTTTATGCGGATTTTGCCAATAATCCGGATGCTGAGACGGTAGGACGTCCCAGAATCGTGCTCGGTTGTGATTTGACGGAAGGATTGAAATGCGGAAACTTCATTCTGGAGGAGATTGAGACTCAACAGAAGAAATACCGCAGTTCCAAGAATGTAATCAAAAAAGTACAGGGGTATATCAATGCGTTTATCCCGGATTCGTTTTCTACGCAAAGCAGTATGCAGATGGCACAACAGACGGCAGAATTGGAATATGAAGTGGTACGGTATGTAGTCAATGCCTGCAAACCGTTTGAAGATTTTGTCGGGGAATATTTTGACCAGTTGAAGCTCCAGACAGCGTATTATGTCGGAGCAGTCAATATCTGCGAACAGATGACACGGTTTGGTGTTGAATACTGTTTCCCGAAGGTTGTACGCAGAGAGAAGCTGTGTTTTACGGAACTGAAAGAATTCGTCATGTGTATGGGTCAGCGTGTGGAGCCGGTCGGAAACACCTGCGATATTATTGATCGCATGCTGGTGATTGTAACCGGGGCGAATCAGGGTGGTAAATCTACCTTCCTGCGCAGTGTAGCAATTGCACAGATTTTGATGCAGTGTGGGATGTGCGTTCCGGCGGAACGATATGAGAGTGGTATCTTCCCATCTTTCTTTACACATTTCACAAGGCGTGAGGATAGTCAGATGAATAGCGGACGTCTGGATGAAGAACTCCAACGCATGAATCAGATTGTGGAGAATCTCGGGGAGGATTCTCTGGTCCTTCTGAACGAGTCGTTTGCAACAACGACCGAAAAAGAAGGTTCGGTAATCGCATATGATATTGCAAAGGCGTTAGTAGAAGCAGGAGTAAAAGTAATGACGGTAACGCATCTGTTATCGTTTGCACAGAAGGTATGGAAAGAGGCGGAAAATGCGGAGGAGACAACTGTAGAATTCCTTTGTGCAGAGCGGTTGCCTGATGGAAGAAGGACATATCGTATGGTACAACATGAGCCGGAATTAACCAGCTTTGGTATGGATTTATATGAAGAGATTATCGGGGCATAGTGATGTGCACCGTTACGTTAACGGAGGAAACATGTTATCATTTGAAAGTGATTATGTAGAAGGCTGTCATGAGCAGATATTAAAGCGTTTCATCGAGACGAATTTGGAAAAGCTTCCGGGGTACGGAGCCGATTGTTATACGGAACGCGCAAAAGAGAAGATTAAGGATGCTTGTGCCTGCGATACGGCACAGGTGCATCTTCTGACCGGTGGTACACAGACGAATCAGATTGTCGTAGATACGATGCTGGCACCATATGAAGGTGTTGTGGCTGCAGAAACCGGTCATGTCAGTCTGCATGAAGCAGGGGCAATCGAATATACCGGACACAAGGTGTTAACGCTACCACAGACTTTGGGGAAAATTGCAGCAAAAGATTTGGAATCGTTGTTGAAAGAGTTTTGGGCGGATGCTAATCATGAACACATGGTATTCCCGGGGATGGTATATATATCACACCCGACGGAGTATGGGACTTTGTATTCTCTGGATGAACTGACAGCAATCTCTGCAGTGTGCAGGGAATACCGGATTCCCCTGTTTCTGGACGGTGCACGGCTTGGGTACGGTCTGATGTCAAAAAAGACAGATGTTAGTCTGCCGGATATTGCACGCTTGTGTGATGTTTTTTATATTGGCGGCACCAAGGTTGGGGCACTGTGCGGTGAGGCAGTGGTATTTACCAAGAATAACATGCCAAAGCATTTTCTCACGCGGACAAAACAGCACGGAGCATTGCTCGCCAAAGGGAGACTGGTGGGCATCCAGTTTGACACCCTGTTTACGGACAATCTGTATTTTGACATTAGCCGGCATGCAATCGAGATGGCAGAACAGCTGAAAGCTGTGTTTGTAGCGGAAGGGATGGACTTCTTTATCGATTCACCGACAAACCAATTGTTTATTGTTATGGAAAATTCACAGATGAAGCAACTGGAAGAGAGTGTGCGCCTGAATTATTGGGAGAGTTATGACGAGAACCATACGGTATTGCGCTTTGCAACGGATTGGGCGACGAGGCCGGAGGATATTGCGGAATTTGCAAAGGTTTTGCATGCAGTAGTAAACGAAAGTGAAAAGGGATTATAATATGAAGTTTTATCTGGCACCGATGGAGAGTATGACGGGCTATATTTTCCGCAATGTGTATCAGAAGCATTTTGGAAACGTTGACAAATATTTTACTCCGTTTATCAGCAGCAGCGGGCTGAATCATAAGGAATTAAATGATATCCTGCCGGAACATAATGTCGGGATGGAAGTTGTGCCGCAAATACTCACGAATCACGCAGATGTGTTTTTGGAACTGGCAAAACGGATGCAGGAGTATGGGTATCGATGTGTGAATTTGAATCTTGGCTGTCCTTCCGGCACGGTAGTGGCGAAGAAGCGCGGTTCCGGGTTCCTGGCATTTCCGGAAGAGTTGGAATGCTTTCTGGATGAAATTTTTGAAAAATCCCCGGTAAAAATTTCGATTAAAACCAGAATCGGGAAAAACGATGTAGGTGAGTGGAAACGTTTGCAGGAAATCTACAACCGCTTTCCGATTGAGGAATTGATTATCCATCCGAGATTGCAAAAAGACCAGTATCGTTTGCCTGTGCGTTTGGATATATTTGAAGAAGCATTGGCTGGATTGTCGATGCCGGTCTGTTATAACGGGGATCTTCATACAATGGAACAGTACCACAAGTTTGTTGAATGTTTTCCACAGGTAAATACCGTAATGCTTGGCAGAGGCGTGTTTAAGAATCCGGGTCTGATTGATGACATACAGGGCAAAGAAAAGCTGGAACCGGAAAAGTTAAAGCAGTTTATGGATGATCTTCTGCACGGGTATGAAGAGATAATGTCCGGAGATTTGCATACACTTTTTAAGATGAAAGAAGTCTGGGTGTATTTGAGCGAGTTTGTTCCGGGAGAAGAAAAGCTCATGAAAAAGATTAAGAAATCAAACAGTACAGCAGAGTATAAGGCGGTAGTACGGGAGTTGTGGAGCAGAGTGCTCTAGATATAAAGGCAGGTATATGCCGCGTCAGAACTTTGAAAAGGGAAATGCGAGAGGATACATAACATGAAAAAAATCAATTGGTTATTGGAAATTAAGAAAGTAATTTTGTTGATGGCAGGACTCACGATTGCACATCTGGGTGTGACATTTTTTATCCAGGCGGATATGGGTGCTGACCCGTATAATGTATTAGTGCAGGGCGTGTTCCGCAGTGTTCCGTGGCCTGCCGGCCTGAACTGGACACATGGGAT
>JAZNXH010000051.1:0-15680 GCA_045593785.1 Lachnospiraceae bacterium | reverse complement strand
AGGAGTTGGGGGGGCAACTTGTCTTCCTAAGACAGCTTGGCCTCCGACTTGGGATATCACACCGGATGCTCTCGGTCCCTGGGTGGTAGGACAACTTCCAACAACAAGACATCTTCACCGGATGTTTCCGGAACTGCTGGATGAGAAATGCATAGGAGTGCCCTTGGCGGCGGTTGCACCGGGAGTAATGGGGCAAAGCGGTATGGAAGCAGTTGAAGTGATTCAGGGGATTGTAAATGAGATTCAGCCGGATGTTGTGGTAGTTATCGACGCATTGGCAGCAAGAAGTACTGAACGCTTGAATCGTACGGTTCAGATGACGGATTCCGGAATCAGTCCGGGTGC
This sequence comes from Lachnospiraceae bacterium, assembly GCA_045593785.1. GTDB lineage: Bacteria > Bacillota > Clostridia > Lachnospirales > Lachnospiraceae > SZUA-448. The sequence continues at coordinate 15,335 of JAZNXH010000051.1, read as the reverse complement.
AGGTGTAGGGAATTTTCGTAGTGAAATCAGTAAAAAGGTGCTAGGTGTCCCGGTAATTGCAGTCGGAGTTCCTACGGTGATTGATGCAAGCACGATTGTCAGTGACCGCATGGAAAGCGCTTTACAGAAGAATGGATTGACCGCTCCGGAGATTGAGACATTTCTTCGTATGCTTCCGGAGGAAGAAGATCAGTTTTTTGTGACGCCGAAAGACGTAGATGAAGCGGTACGTCGTATCGGAGATGTCATCGCACAGGGAATCGATCGTGCGTTTGGACATCCGGTTCGAGTATAATAATAGAAAGGTAAGTGTGTCACGAATATAAATGTTTGAAAGAATAAAGAAATCAAGTGTAACACAATACAAAATGGAAAAAATCAGAAGAATTGCAATCCGTGCGGGCGTAGCTGTGATTGTGCTTCTTTTTTTACTTTGTTATATCGAAATCCGAAAAGAATCCATTGCTGCTATATGTTATGAAGAAACATTATATCAGGCAACCGTACAAGCTGAATGGCTGAAATATGGGCAATATGAGCCGGAAACTCTGTATCAGAGAACGATTGACCGGATACCGGTTTTTCATCAGATTAGGCTCAAAGCACTCAGAGACGGAGTGATAACGCTGGAAGCGACAGGAGATAATCGTGATAGATACTCCGAGTCGGACCGGAATGACGTTGCCAATCAATCGGATGCCGATACCCTGATGGAAAAAAGCGAAGAAGAAAACAAACAAGGTTCTTTACTGGTGCGTTATGTGTATGGTACAGTACAGCCGTTGCCAAAGGGACCGGTAAACACGCAGGGAAAGTTGCAGAGCAAGGAAGAAATTACAGACATACGGCGTAATTCGATTGCTACAATTTTGTCTACGGTAAGAGAGCAGTATCGATGGAAAGAGGCAGCAGAACAAGCGAGGTTTTTGAAAAATTATTACATAGCAGACGTGTCGGTGGGAAATGTCAGTTCTGTAATCAACGGTGAAAAGCTTTTGACGGCAGACACTTCATTGGAACGCATAACAGAAGAACCGCAGATTCTTGTATATCATACACATGGAACGGAAAAATATAAGAACAGCAGAGAGGGTGTGGAAGCGGATACGGTCATCGGTATGGGCGATTTGTTATGTGAGGAATTAAGTGCAAAAGGTTTTTCTGTGCTTCATGATCGTACAACGTATGATTTCGTAAATGGGAAAGATAATCGGGACTATGCATATACAACGGCAAGACCGCAGATTGAATCACTGCTGAAAGAGTATCCTTCGATTGAGGTTGTTTTGGATATTCACCGGGACAGTGGAGCAGCAAGAACGACTACCATTGAAGGAAAAAATACCGCACAGATTATGTTGTTCAACGGATTATGTCGTAATGCGGATGGTCCGATTTCCTATCTGCCGAATCCGTATATGGATGATATACTGGCGTTCAGTCTGCAGTTGAATCTGCTCGGACGGGAACGCTACCCAGGGCTAATGTATAAGATATACCTCAAAAATTATCGCTACAATATGCATTTTACCGGGCACTGTATGCTGGTCGAGCTGGGTACGCAGAATAATACCGTGGAGGAAGCGCAAAACGGGATCCGATACCTTGCAGACCTTCTATATGAATTGTTGACAGAAAAATAGCGTCTTGTGAGATGGAAAGTTTTATGATAGAATACGGTTGATTTTGTATGTTCAAAGATGTGATTAGGGACAGAACTGCAAAAAGAAGATAAAGTCAAATTCTTCAAGAAGCAAAATTTTTTCTTGAAAAATTAAAGAGAGAGGAATACATGAGTAACGTAGACCAGAGTAAGATAAGGAATTTTTGTATTATTGCGCATATAGACCATGGTAAATCCACCCTTGCAGACCGTATCATCGAGAAGACCGGACTCCTGACCAGCCGAGAGATGCAGGCACAGGTTCTTGATAATATGGATCTGGAGCGTGAACGTGGTATTACGATTAAAGCACAGACCGTACGTACCGTATATAAGGCAAACGATGGAGAAGAGTATATCTTCAATCTGATTGATACTCCCGGACATGTTGACTTTAACTATGAAGTGTCCCGTAGTCTTGCAGCATGTGAGGGTGCAATACTGGTGGTAGATGCAGCGCAGGGTATTGAAGCACAGACACTTGCGAATGTGTACCTGGCGCTGGATCACGACTTGGATATTGTTCCGGTTATTAATAAGATTGACCTTCCGAGCGCAGAGCCGCAACGTGTTATCGCAGAGATTGAGGATGTTATCGGCCTGGAAGCACAGGATGCACCGTTGATTTCTGCAAAAGTCGGAATTAACATTGAAGAAGTGTTGGAGCAGATTGTGACGAAGATTCCGGCTCCGAATGGCGACGCGAAGAAGCCGCTCAAGGCACTGATTTTTGACTCAGTATATGATCCGTACAAGGGTGTTATCGTATTTATCCGTTTGATGGAAGGGACACTGACCAAGGATTCTGTGATTAAGATGATGGCAACCGGAGCAAGTGCGGAAGTTGTAGAGATTGGTACCTTTGGCGCAGGTCAGTTCATTCCGTGCGATGAACTTTCTGCAGGTATGGTAGGTTATGTTACTGCGAGCCTTAAGAATGTAAAGGATACCCGTGTGGGTGATACGGTTACCGATGCGAACAATCCGTGCGATGAAGCACTTCCGGGTTATAAGAAAGTACTTCCGATGGTGTACTGTGGTATGTATCCTGCAGATGGTGCAAAGTATCCGGAACTCCGTGATGCATTGGAAAAATTGCAGTTGAACGATGCATCTTTACAGTTTGAGCCGGAGACTTCGATTGCACTTGGGTTTGGTTTCCGTTGCGGTTTCTTGGGACTTCTTCATCTTGAGATTATTCAGGAACGTCTGGAACGTGAGTACAATCTTGACCTTGTTACCACTGCACCGAGTGTTATCTACAAGGTACACAAAACCAATGGTGAAGTAATTGAAGTGACGAATCCGTCCAATCTTCCGGAACCCACCGAGATTGAAAAGATGGAAGAACCGATGGTAAGCGCCGAGATTATGGTAACGACAGAGTATGTCGGTGCGATTATGACGCTTTGTCAGGAGCGTCGTGGCGTTTATCTTGGCATGGAATACATGGAATCGACGCGTGCATTATTAAAATATGACTTGCCGTTGAATGAAATTATTTATGATTTCTTTGATGCCTTAAAATCCCGATCCAAGGGCTATGCATCGTTTGACTATGAACTGAAGGGTTATGTGCCGTCTGAGTTAGTGAAACTTGACATTCTGATTAACCGTGAAGAAGTGGATGCACTGTCCTTTATCGTACATGGAGGAACAGCTTACGAGAGAGGTCGCCGTATGTGTGAACGTCTGAAAGAAGAGATTCCGCGTCAGTTGTTTGAGGTCCCGATTCAGGCAGCCATTGGCAGTAAGATTATCGCACGTGAGACAGTGAAGGCACTTCGAAAAGACGTATTGGCAAAATGTTACGGTGGTGATATTTCCCGTAAGAGAAAACTGCTGGAAAAGCAGAAGGAAGGTAAGAAACGTATGCGTCAGGTCGGCAACGTAGAGATACCGCAGAAAGCATTTATGAGTGTACTGAAGCTTGACGAGAATTAAAAGGTTCGAGACACCTGCTGATGAGATTCGTCAGCAGGTGTTATTATATGCGAAAGTATTATTTTGAAGAGGAGTATTATGAAAACGGGATTGGTGTTAGAGGGCGGTGCCATGCGCGGCATGTATACCGCAGGGGTATTGGACATACTGATGGAGAATCAGATCGAAGTAGACGGAGCAATCGGAGTATCTGCCGGTGCTTGTTTTGGCTGTAATTACAAGTCACGCCAGATTGGACGCTCCATTCGCTACAATTTGAAATACTGCAAGGATCCGCGCTATGTGAGCATCCGTTCGTTGCTGTTCAGCGGGGATATCTATAATGCGAAGTTTTGTTATGAAGAACTTCCGCAGCATCTGGATCCTTTTGATGAGGAGGCTTATCAGAAGAATCCGATGGAGTTTTATGTTGTAGCGACCGATGTGAATACGGGAAAAGCAGTGTATCAACGTTTGGATAAAGGTGATCTGAAAGATGTCCAATGGATCCGGGCTTCAGCTTCCATGCCACTGGTATCCCGCATCGTAATAATTGGGGAACAGGAGCTTTTGGACGGCGGAATCGCGGACTCTGTTCCGTTTGAATGGTTTATCAAAAATGGTTACGGGAAGAACATTGTTGTACTGACCCGGCCGAAGGGTTACGTAAAGTCGAAAAATCCGTTGATGCCGCTGGTACGACTGCGTATGAAGAAATATCCTAAGATGATAGAAGCAATGGCGAACCGGCATATTGTATATAACGAGTGTCTGAAACAGTTGGAAAAGCAGGAAGAGGAAGGGAATGTGCTTATAATCCGACCGAGCGTACCGCTTGATATAAAAAGAACAGAAAAGAATCCGGAAAAGTTAAAAGCAGTATATGAGCTTGGAAGAAAAGACGCTGAGGCGATATTGGAAAAGATTAAGGCATTTCTAAAAGAAGATTAGCAGAAACGATTGATCTAACAGGTTATATTCAAGAAGAGAGCGGAAAGGAGTCGTGGTACCAATGCAAAAAAAAGAACTGGAACTGTATGTGCATATTCCGTTTTGTGTAAGAAAGTGTAATTACTGCGATTTCCTTTCGGCGCCTGCAGATGAAGCAACCAGAGAATCGTATGTACAGGCATTGTGCAGAGAAATTACTTCCTGCAAAAATATGGCAGCAGAGTATGAGGTCAGCACGGTGTTTTTCGGCGGGGGTACGCCAACACTTTTGAGTACAGAGCAGTTTGAACGGGTTATCGGTACAATAAATGATACATTTTTCGGTAACAGTGAGACAGAAGTTGTATCGCAAGAGAAATATGTATTACCACAAGAACCGGCAGGACAGAAGAAAATAGAATTTACCGTAGAGTGTAATCCGGGAACCTTGACGGAAGAATTACTCTCCTGTTTGAAGCGGCTGGGTGTGAACCGTTTGAGCATTGGGCTGCAGTCGGCAGATGATACAGAATTAAAGCTACTTGGACGGATTCACAGTTACGAAGAATTTTTGGAGAGCTTTCGTCTGGCACGGGCAGCAGGATTTGATAACATCAATGTAGACTTGATGCAGGCTTTACCGGGGCAGACAGTACAGAGTTTTGGTAACACCCTGCAGAAAGTAATTGCATTACAGCCGGAGCATATCTCAGCTTACAGTCTGATCATTGAAGAAAATACCCGTTTTTATGAATGGTACGGAGAAAATTCGGACAAACTGCCATCAGAAGATACAGAGCGCGACATTTATAAGATGACGCAGGCAGTGCTAAAAGAGGCGGGCTATCTTCAGTATGAGATATCGAATTATGCAAAGCAAGGCTATGAATGCAGACACAACTGCGGCTATTGGACCGGAACGGAATATCTTGGATTGGGACTCGGGGCTTCTTCCTATATAAATGGAGATCGATTTGAACAGACCAATGAATTTGCAGAGTATCTTGCAGGATATTCCGCTAAAACGGATTGTCGGAGGGAGCGTAAAAACAATCATAGTTTAAGCAGAGAAGAAAGAATGGAAGAATTCATGTTTCTCGGGCTTCGTTTGTGTTCCGGCATCAGTAAAGCAGAGTTTCAAGAACGCTTTGGGACAGACTATGAAACAGTATACGGAGAAGTAACACAGTATCTGCTACAACAAGGACTACTACAGGAAGCCGGGGAATATCTGAGTCTGACGGAACACGGACGCGATTTGAGCAACCGGGTATTGGCAGAGTTTCTGCTGGATTAAGATTTGATGAAAAGATAAAAATTGATGAAATAACAGTTGACAAACAAAACGTGGAGTGCTATCTTATGGTATGTGATGATTAGCACTCCACTTTGACGAGTGCTAACAAAAAAAGAAACAGTGAACTGCACGAACGGCAAACCCCAACACATAGGCGGAGGAACGTATGGAACAGCAGCTGGATGACAGAAAAAGAAAAATACTACTTGCGATTATCCGTAACTACCTGGAAACAGGAGAACCGGTTGGGTCCAGAACCATTTCAAAGTACACCGATCTGAATTTGAGTTCCGCGACGATTCGTAACGAGATGGCTGATCTGGAAGAACTCGGATATATCTTGCAACCTCATACTTCAGCAGGCCGGATTCCTTCGGATAAAGGATACCGCTTCTATGTTGACAGTCTGATGGGTGAGAAGATGCAGGAAGTCGAAGAGATGAAAGAGATGCTTTTCGACAAAGCGGATAAGATGGAAAACCTGTTACAGCAGGTTGCAAAGCTCCTGGCAGTGAATACGAACTATGCGACGATGGTAACCACGCCGCAGTATCGGAGTAAGAAAGTAAAGTTCATACAGCTGACTGAAGTAGACGAGAAGCAACTCTTGGCGGTTATCGTACTGGAAGGCAATATAGTAAAGAATAAGATGCTTCCGCTTGCAGAGCCGATTGCTCAGGAAGCAGTTCTAAAATTGAATTTGATCTTAAACACTTTCCTGAATGGTCTTGACTTGGATGAGATTAATATGAACATCATCCAGAAGATGAGAGAACAGTCAGAAGGGTATGAGATACTGATTAGTGAGATTCTGGATGCGGTTGCAAAAGCAATCAGCGAAGAAGACAGCGTCAGAGTATACACCAGTGGTGCAACGAACATTCTGAAGTATCCGGAGCTCAGTGATATGCAGAAGGCAAGTGATCTGCTTTACGCATTGGAAGAGAAAAAAGAACTTTCCGAGTTCATTAAGGGAGATGGCGGCGAGAATGAGACCGGCATACAGGTTTACATCGGAAAAGAAACTCCGATGGAAGTGATGCAGGACTGTTCCGTGGTAACTGCCACGTATCAGATTGATGAAGGTGTGTATGGCAAAGTTGGTATTATCGGACCAAAGCGTATGGACTATGAGAAAGTAGTAGGAACGTTGCAGACCCTGATGGTACAGCTGGATGATATCTTTAAGAAGAAATAATGGAGGCAACATGGAAGAGAACAAGGAAACCATGGTGGATGAACAGGAAGTAAGTGAAGATCTTGCCGATGAGACTGCGGACGACAGTACAACGGAGGAAGAAGCAGTAGAATCTGCAGAGGCAGATACCGTAACTGCCGCAGAAGAAACCGAAGAAGAAAAACTGGAAAAAGCAAAGAAAGCCCTTTTTTCTAAGAAGGAAAAGAAAGAGAAAAAAGATAAAAAAGACGAGCAGATTGCAGATCTTACCGATCGCCTGATGCGTCAGATGGCAGAGTTTGATAACTTCCGTAAGCGTACGGAACGTGAGAAGGCACAGATGTTTGAAATCGGTGCAAAGGATATCATTGAGAAAATCCTTCCTGTGGTAGACAACTTTGAACGTGGATTTGCAGGACTTTCCGAAGAAGAACTGGCAACTCCGTTTGCACAGGGGATGGATAAGGTTTACAAGCAGATGATATCAACCCTTGAAGCGGCAGGTGTGAAGCCGATCGAAGCAGTTGGTAAGGAGTTTGACCCGAACCTTCACAATGCAGTAATGCATGAGGACAACGAAGAATTCGGTGAGAATATAGTTTCAGAAGAATTTATCAAAGGTTATACCTACCGTGACAGTGTGGTAAGACACAGCATGGTAAAGGTAGCCAACTAATTAGTAACGAACCTGATAGGAGGAAAATCATATGGGTAAAATTATCGGTATTGACTTAGGAACAACGAACTCCTGTGTAGCGGTTATGGAAGGCGGAAAGCCGGTTGTTATCGCAAACGCAGAAGGTGCAAGAACTACATCATCGGTTGTAGCATTTACGAAGACCGGTGAGCGTCTGGTAGGTGAGCCGGCAAAGCGTCAGGCAGCAACCAACGCTGACAAGACGATCTCTTCCATTAAGCGTCACATGGGAAGCGATTACAGAGTAACCATCGACGACAAGAAGTATTCCCCGCAGGAAATCTCCGCTATGATTCTTCAGAAGATGAAGGCTGATGCAGAGAGCTACCTCGGCGAGAAGGTAACCGAAGCAGTTATCACCGTTCCGGCATACTTCAACGATGCACAGAGACAGGCAACCAAGGATGCAGGTAAGATTGCAGGCCTTGATGTAAAGCGTATCATCAACGAGCCGACCGCAGCAGCGCTTGCATATGGTCTTGACAATGAAAAAGAGCAGAAGATTATGGTATACGACCTCGGCGGCGGTACCTTCGATGTATCCATCATCGAGATTGGTGACGGCGTAATCGAAGTACTTGCTACTTCCGGCGACAACCGTCTTGGTGGTGATGATTTTGACGAGCGTATTACCAGATATATTATCGAAGAGTTCAAGAAGGAAGAAGGCATTGACCTTTCCCTTGACAACAGAGCAAAGCAGAGATTGGTAGAAGCAGCTGAGAAGGCAAAGAAGGAACTTTCTTCTGCTATGACAACCAACATCAATCTTCCGTTCATCACCGCAAATCAGGATGGACCGAAGCACATCGATATGACCCTGTCCAGAGCAAAGTTCGAAGAACTGGTACACGACCTGATTGACAGAACTGCTACTCCGGTGCAGAATGCAATGCGTGATGCAGGTGTAGTATCCTCTGACCTCAGCAAGGTACTCCTTGTTGGTGGTTCTACCCGTGTTCCGGCAGTACAGGAAAAAGTAAAGCAGTTAACCGGACATGAGCCGTCCAAGGCATTGAATCCGGATGAGTGTGTAGCAATCGGTGCTTGTATCCAGGGCGGTAAGCTCGCAGGCGATGCAGGTGCAGGCGACATTCTTCTTCTTGACGTAACTCCGCTGTCCCTGTCTATCGAGACCATGGGTGGTGTAGCTACCAGACTGATCGAGAGAAATACGACAATCCCGACCAAGAAGAGCCAGATTTTCTCCACCGCAGCTGACAATCAGAGCGCAGTAGATATCAACGTTGTTCAGGGTGAGAGACAGTTTGCGAAGGACAATAAGAGCCTCGGACAATTCCGTCTGGATGGAATTCCGCCGGCAAGTAGAGGTGTTCCGCAGATTGAAGTTACCTTCGACATTGATGCAAACGGTATCGTTAATGTATCCGCTAAGGACCTTGGAACCGGAAGAGAACAGCACATTACCATTACTGCAGGTTCCAACCTTTCCGATGCAGACATCGATAAGGCGGTAAGAGAAGCTGCTGAATACGAAGCTCAGGATAAGAAGAGAAAAGAAGCAGTTGAGACCAGAAACGATGCAGACTCTATGGTATTCCAGACCGAGAAGGCATTGGCTGAGGTTGGCGATAAGATTGCAGATGCAGATAAGGCTGCTGTAGAAGCAGACTTGAAGACCCTGAAGGATTTGGTAGAACGTGCAAATCCGGAAGTGATGAGCGATGGTGAAGTTGCAGACATTAAGGCTGCAAAGGAAAAACTCATGAACAGCGCACAGGCATTGTTTGCTAAGGTTTATGAGCAGGCACAGGCTGCAGGCGCAGCACCGGGTCAGGACCCGAACGCAGGCGCAGGCGGTATGGGTGGCGACGACAACGTAGTTGACGGCGACTATCGCGAAGTTTAATTCAATATTACGAAACAGAATAACCGATGCGGCGTTTGCCGTATCGGTTATTCCACAATAAATGAAATGTGTCTATAAGGGAGGAATCTTGCACAGAGTGCTTGCGTTCCTGCATAAAATTATGTATGATTAGTTCCGTTCTGTGTTTTGGCATCGGAACGACAAAGCATATGGGTGATTGGATATGGCAGATAAAAGAGATTACTATGAGGTGCTCGGAGTACAAAAGGGCGCTTCGGATGATGAATTGAAAAAAGCATATCGTGTGCTGGCAAAGAAGTATCATCCGGATATGAACCCCGGAGATAAGGAAGCAGAAGCAAAGTTCAAAGAGGCTTCGGAAGCATATGGTGTGTTAAGTGACCCGGATAAGAGAAGACAATATGATCAGTTTGGTCATGCTGCTTTTGAACAAGGCGGTGGCGGAGCTGGTGGATTTGACTTCTCCGGCATGGATATGGGTGATATATTTGGAGACTTGTTTGGAGATTTGTTCGGCGGCGGTCGCAGAAGAAGTGCTTCGAACGGACCGATGCGCGGGAGCAATGTGCGTGCCGGTATCCGCATTACATTTGATGAGGCAGTATTCGGAACGGAAAAAGAACTGGAGCTGAATCTGAAGGACGAGTGTGAGATTTGCCACGGAAGTGGTGCAAAGCCGGGCAGCGCAGTAGAAACTTGCGGTAAGTGCGGAGGTCATGGACAGGTTACTTTTACGACACAGTCACTGTTTGGTATGGTACGTAACGTTCAGACCTGTCCGGAGTGTCGCGGAAGCGGTAAAGTAATAAAAGAAAAATGTACCGGATGTTACGGAAGCGGATATGTAACCAAGAAGAAAAAGTTACAGCTTACGATTCCTGCCGGTATTGATAACGGTCAGGCAATCCGTCTGCGCGGTAAGGGTGAACCGGGAAGCAACGGCGGTGAACGTGGGGATCTTCTGGTAGAAGTAACGGTGTCCCGTCATCCGATTTTCCAGCGTCAGGACTATGATATTTATTCGACTGCACCGATTTCATTTGCACGTGCGGCACTTGGTGGTGATGTGCGCATTTCAACAGTAGATGGTGACGTTCTCTACGAAGTGAAGGCGGGAACCCAGACGGATACCCGTGTACGCCTGCGTGGCAAAGGTGTTCCGATTCAGGGTAATAAGAACAACCGTGGTGACCATTATGTCACCTTGGTGGTACAGGTTCCGACGAAGCTGACAAGTGAGCAAAAGGATCTTTTGAAGCAGTTCGAGGAAGCAGACTCGGACTTTAAGCCGGACGGAACAGGAAGTTCAGGTTCTAAGAGTAAGAAGAAATTCTGGCAATAATTTCGGCCCGATTATGATATTTTGCTGCAGACAATGCGTTGCAGGTAGTTGAAAGGTATAGAGTCATGAAGTGGATAAAGATGTCGCTGAAGACAACCGTAGAGGCGGAAGATCTGGTGAGCTGTACGCTTGCAGAACTTGGAGTAGAAGGAATCGAGATTGAAGATAAGGTTCCTTTGACAGAGGAAGAGAAGGCAAGAATGTTTATTGATATTCTGCCGGAACTTGGTGAAGATGACGGAGAAGCAGTGGTAAGCTTCTATCTTGATCCGGATATTGATGTGGAAAGCAAGCTGTCAGAGATTAACGAAGCACTGGAAGAACTTCGGGAGTTTACCGACATCGGAGAAGCTTCGATTCAGGTCAGCGAGACCGAGGATAAAGATTGGATTAACAACTGGAAAGAGTTTTTCAAGCCGTTCCGCGTGGATGACCGCATCTGGATTAAGCCTACCTGGGAGAAGATGCCTGACACCCACAGCAACGATTTGGTGATTGAGATTGACCCGGGTACGGCATTTGGTACCGGCTCGCATGAGACAACCCGCCTTTGCATTCTGAACATGAAAGAACGTATGAAAAAGGGCGACTCTGTTCTGGATGTGGGGTGCGGAAGCGGTATTTTATCGATTTTAGCAAAGAAAATCGGCTCCGGCTACACCATTGGTGTCGATGTGGATGAGAATGCGGTGAAGATATCGCAGGAGAATGCAGAAGTGAACCGGCTTCCGGCACGTTCGGATATGACAGAGCCGGAGTATTATGCAGGGAACTGGGAGCAGAATCCGGAAGTGATTGATTTCATCACCGGTAATCTGATTGAATCCCGAGAGCTGCGTGAGAAGGTTGGTTTGGAGCGTTATGATCTGGTCGTAGCAAATATTCTGGCAGACATCATTATTCCATTATCTGCAGTGATCGGCGAATGCATGAAGAAAGATGCTGTATTTATCAGTTCCGGTATCATCAAGGAGAAGGAAAGTGCAGTAACAAAAGCCCTTTGTGCAAACGGGTTCCAGATAATTGATGTGACACGTATGGGTGACTGGGTGTCTATCGTATGTGTGAAAAAATAAGATAAATCCAAGACACAAAAGAAAGGTATCAAGGATGTATCATTTCTATGTAGAACCGGAAGCAGTGTCTGCGGACACAGTCCGGATTACCGGTGGTGATGTGAACCATATCAAAAATGTTCTTCGCATGCATCCCGGAGAAGAAATTATGATATTGGACGGAAGCGGTATGGAATATCATTGTGAGATTGATAAAATCTCCGATGAAGTCCTTGCCAGGATTCTGGACGCAAAGAAGACGGAAGCAGAATTAAGCGTCCGTCTATTGCTGTTTCAAGGGCTTCCGAAAAAAGATAAGATGGAACTGATTATACAGAAAGCAGTGGAACTGGGGGTCAGTGAGATTATTCCGGTGTTGACAAAGCGTACTGTAGTGAAACTCGAAGACAAGAAAAAGGAACAGAAGAAGCTGGAACGCTGGCAGGCGATTGCAGAAGCAGCAGCAAAGCAGAGTGGTCGCGGTATTATTCCGAAGGTGCGCGAGGCGGTGAAGTTTGCAGAGGCAGTGAAACAGGCAACAACATTGGATGAGGCACTGATTCCTTACGAGCTGGCAGAAGGCATGGACGAGGCAAGGGAGCGAATCCGTGGTCTGCATGGAAAGAAGACGGTTGGCATCTTTATCGGTCCCGAAGGCGGCTTCGAGGAAGATGAGATTGCATTGGCTGCAAAGGAGGGTATCCATCCGATTACACTCGGGAAACGTATCTTGAGGACAGAGACAGCGGGGTTATGCATTCTTTCGGTTATTATGTTTGAACTTGAAAAATAGTTTGCAAGAAGGTTGTCAGGAGTTTTTCATTTGGTACTGGCAACGGTGAACATAAATGGATAGAAGTATCAGATGTGAAGACAATAGGAGAACTCAGTGGAAGCATATATGGATCATGCGGCGACAACGAAGATTTGTCCGGCTGCAAAAGAGAAAATGATAGAGGCGCTGGATGTGAATTACGGCAATCCGTCTTCCCGCCATAGGAAAGGCGTCGAGGCGGAGAAGTATATCCGTAGCACGACAGCAGTACTTGCGAAAGAATGGAAGGTACAGGAGAAGGAGATTATCCTGACTTCCGGCGGGACCGAATCGAACAATCTTGCACTCATTGGCGCAGCAATGGCGAATAAGCGCGCCGGGATGCACATTATATCGACAAGATTCGAGCATGCTTCGGTATATCAGCCGTTAGAATTTCTTGCAACGCAAGGTTTTCGCATCAGTTATATCAATGTGGATGCGATGGGGCATATCTGTATAGATGAACTGTTGTCCGAGATTTGTGATGAGACGATTCTGGTATCAATTATGTATGTGAATAACGAGGTGGGAGCAGTACAGGATATTGCAGCTATCTCCAAAGCAATCAAAGAGAAAAAAACAGATGTGTTATTACATGTCGATGCAATTCAGGCATTCGGGAAATACCGTATTTATCCGAAACGCGAAGGAATTGACCTGATGTCGGTCAGCGGACATAAGATACATGGGCCGAAGGGCTCCGGAGCTTTGTTTGTAAGGGATAAAGTTAAAGTAAAGCCTTTGCTTTACGGTGGTGGGCAGCAACACGATATGCGCTCCGGGACAGAAAATGTTCCGGCAATTGCCGGATTTGGAGCAGCGACTGAGTGGATGTATCAGAATTTCGACCGTAATCTGTCACATCTGAAAGAATGTAAACAAGAGTTAATCAGGCGCATGTTGCAGCTGGAGGGTGTGAACGTGAATGCCGTGTTCAATGAAGAAGAGACGGCGTATATCAAAGACCGGCGTACACGCATTATGACAGAAGGTATGACTGCAGAAGATACGGATGTAATCCGTACTGCAGTGGAGAAAACGGCACCACATGTATTGAGTGTCAGCTTTGACGGTGTCAGAAGTGAGGTGTTGTTACATGCTCTGGAAGACAAAGGAGTGTATGTTTCTTCCGGTTCTGCCTGTTCTTCAAATCATCCTGCACTTAGCGGAACGCTGCAGGCAATCGGGGTGGCAAAGGATTTGCTGGATTCGACACTTCGCTTTAGTTTTTCGGTAGAGACGATGCAGGAAGAAATTGCGTACGCAGCTGAGATGACGGCACAATTACTGCCACAGCTGAGACGGACTTTGAAGCGTTGCTAAGGTTTGGAAAAGAAAATCATTCTCATAGGAGGAAAATATGTACCGCGCATTTTTGATTAAGTATTCCGAGATTGGTATCAAAGGAAAGAACCGTTATGTGTTCGAAAATATATTAAAAGAAAATATCCGCAAGGCCTTAGATGTACTGATGCCGGGGTATGTGATTTCGAAGGAACAAGGCAGAGTGTTTGTAGAGTGCCCGGAAGGATATGATTATGAGGATACGATTGAAGCATTAAAGAAAGTATTTGGCATTGCCGGAATCTGTCCGGTTGTTGTGATTGAGGACATCGAATGGGAGAACTTGAAGCTGAAGGTGGGCGATTATGTGGAAAAGCGTTATGCGAACCGCAATTTCAGTTTTAAGGTGGAGGCAAAACGTGCAGACAAACATTATCCGATCGAGTCTCCGGACATCTGTATCAAGATGGGGGCCTACCTCTTGAACCGTTTCCCGGAGATGAAGGTGGATGTGCATCAGCCTGAAGTAAGAATTACGGTTGAAGTAAGAAGCAAGGGTTATGTGTATTCCGAAGTAATTCCGGGTCCTTGCGGTATGCCGGTCGGTTCGAACGGTAAAGCAATGTTACTCTTGTCCGGCGGTATTGATAGTCCGGTAGCCGGCTGGATGATATCGAAGCGCGGTGTTACGCTGGAAGCAACGTATTTCCATGCGCCGCCGTATACCAGTGATCGTGCGCAGCAGAAAGTGGTTGATCTTGCAAAAATCATTTCCGCTTATACCGGTCCGATTAAGTTGAATGTTGTGAATTTTACAGAAATACAGTTGTATATCTACGAGACCTGTCCGCATGAAGAACTGACAATCATCATGCGCCGTTATATGATGCGGATTGCGGAAACACTTGCCAAGAGAGGTGACTGCATGGCACTGGTCACCGGTGAGAGTATCGGTCAGGTTGCGAGTCAGACAATGCAGAGTCTCATGGCGACCAATGCAGTATGTACGCTTCCGGTATATCGTCCTTTGATTGGATTTGACAAACAGGAGATTGTAGAAATTTCTGAGAGAATCGGAACTTACGAGACCTCGATTTTGCCATATGAAGACTGCTGTACAACTTTCGTGGCAAAGCATCCGGTAACGAAACCGTTGCTGCATGTGATTGAACGTTCGGAAGAGAAGTTGGCAGAGAAGATTGATGAGATGGTAGAACGCGCGATTGCAGAAGTAGAAGTAATTATGGTGAAATAATCCTTCAAAAATAGGGCGTGCAACTGCACGCCCTGTAAAAGAT
>JAZNXH010000050.1:0-46608 GCA_045593785.1 Lachnospiraceae bacterium | reverse complement strand
GCGGTCTTAGGAAGACAAGTTGCCCCCCCAACTCCTTGGCTCACAGAACGACATGGCTACGATCCGACTTTGCAGAAGGAAGAGCAGAAGGAGAGGAACGCTTAGGAAAGCTTATTTGTGTGCTGTTGAGTCAAAGTAAGGTTGAAGAAGCCAAGAAAGTTGCAGAGGATGTAGGTGTACGTAAGGAATACTACACCTTATATAACATTTAATGAACAGAGGAGGGTCCGCTTGAAGCAGCGGAACCCTCCTTTTGTTTGTGTGTAAACTGTTGTGCGAATTAGTTTGTCACGCCATATTGTTATAATCTTTATCAATCTCAATCACGGCAAAATAACGTTCATCAAGCCCGTGGACATATTCCGCAAAGCTGCTACGCAGTTCTTCGTCCGTCATAGAGAAACGGAACGGAACAAGTACGTCGAAGATGATGTTCGTGTGGGTCGGACCGTCTACCATACGGAAGTCATGGATGCTTAAGGTATCGCTGAGAGACTTCGCGTAGTCGCGAATGATACCTTTCAGCTCGTTCAGCTTCTCATCATTGGTGACAATCGGGTCCATATGAATGACGGCATGGGCACCAGTCTTTTCGATCAGTTCACGCTCGATATTGTCGATGGTATCGTGAATCAGGGACAGGTCACTGTCGGCGGATACTTCGGCGTGGAGGGAGATCATCTGGCGGCCCGGTCCGTAGTTGTGTACGATGAGGTCATGAATTCCGAGAACTTCAGGATGGGAATTTACAATCGATTGAATTTCTTCGATGAATTCCGGTTCCGGAGGCTGCCCGAGCAGCGGACCGATGGTTTCCTTCAGGGCAGTAACACCGGAGATAAAGATGAATACTGATACAAGGATGCCGCACCATCCGTCGATGGCAAGTTCTGCGTAGGTTCCGAGCAGGGTGGATACCAGTACCACGATGGTGGAGAGTGTGTCGCTCAAGGAATCCTTTGCCGTAGCGCGCATTGCAACGGAGTTGATCTTCTTTCCGATGGAGAAGTTGTAGAGCATGATATAAAGTTTTACAAACACTGCAACAATCAGAATGATAATGGAGAGCGTAGAACCTTGTACCAACTGTGGGTGAAGTATCTTGTCGATGGAAGTCTTCGCAAGCTCGTAGCCCATGATAAGGATAGCGATGGATACGAAGAGTCCTGAGATGTATTCCATACGTCCATGACCGAAAGGATGCTCCGGGTCGGGCTTCTGACCGGCAAGACGGAAGCCGAACAATGTGATGATGGACGAACCGGCATCGGCGAGGTTGTTGAATGCGTCTGCCGTAATCGCGATGGAACCGGTCAAGGTTCCGGCAAGGAACTTGACTGCAAAGAGGAACAAATTCAGGACAATGCCGCAGATACCGCACAGCATGCCGTAGGCACGGCGGACAGTTGCGTCTTTTAAGTCTGTGCGGTTTGGGATAAATATTTTAGATAATAATGTAATCATAAGGTGATATTCCTTTCCGTCTGAAAGTACCGGATTTGATTCTATCACGAAAAACAGCAGTTAGACAAGATTTACCGGTTCGTTCCACCCAAGAAAAGCGTTATCAGCAGGGGCGTTAGCAAAAAGACGGTGGCACGATAGAAGAGTCGTGGGTTGTAAATTGAAAATTGTGGTTGAAATAAGACCAAATTAAATGTATACTTGTCTTTGCGTGTTTATGCGCGGAAGAATAGCAATACATTACAAGAAGCGTTAGCAGAGCGAAAGCGAAACGAGAGGTAAGATGGCAGAGTATCGTATACTGAAAACCGAAGGCCGTGCAAAGCGTGCCGAGTTCAAGACCGTACACGGGACCATACAGACACCGGTATTTATGAATGTCGGAACCGCAGCTGCCATCAAGGGTGCTGTGTCTGCAATCGATCTGAAGGACATCGGAACGCAGGTGGAGTTGTCGAACACCTATCATCTGCATGTACGTCCGGGCGATAAAGTTGTTAAGCAGATGGGCGGTCTGCACAAGTTCATGAACTGGGACAACCCGATCCTGACAGACTCCGGCGGATTCCAGGTGTTCTCGCTGGCAGGACTTCGGAAAATCAAGGAAGAAGGCGTGACCTTCCACTCGCATGTTGACGGGCGGAAGATATTCATGGGGCCGGAAGAGAGTATGCAGATTCAGTCGAATCTTGCTTCCACGATTGCGATGGCATTTGATGAATGTGCACCGTATCCGTCGAGCCGTGAATACATGGAGAAGTCCGTAGCACGTACCACACGTTGGCTGGAACGTTGCAAGACAGAGATGAAGCGTCTGAATTCTCTCGAGGATACCATCAATAAGAACCAGTTGCTGTTCGGTATCAATCAGGGCGGAACCTACGAGGATATCCGTATTGAGCATGCGAAGGTAATATCCGAGATGGATCTGGACGGCTATGCACTGGGTGGTCTTGCCGTGGGTGAGTCACACGATGAGATGTACCGTATTTTGGATGAGACCGTACCGTACCTTCCGAAGGAAAAACCGGTCTACCTCATGGGTGTTGGCACTCCGGCGAATATCTTAGAGGGCGTAGGACGCGGTGTAGATTTCTTTGACTGTGTATATCCGACACGAAACGGACGTCACGGACATGCGTATACGAATCAGGGTAAGAGAAATCTCCTGAATGCCCGCTATGAGACAGACGACCGTCCGATTGAAGAAGGCTGTAAGTGTCCGGCATGCCGCAATCACAGCCGCGCTTATATCCGTCATCTCTTAAAAGCAGGGGAGATGCTCGGTATGCGTCTTATGGTATTGCATAATCTGTATTTCTATAATACAATGATGACAGAGATCCGGGACGCACTGGATGAAGGAAACTTTGCAGCTTACAAGAAACAAAAGCTTGAAGGGCTGATGAGTAAAGAAAACTAAAAGAACAAAACAGTTTTCAGAATGGAGGAAACATTATGAAATTAGCAGCATTATTAACAGGAACCGCAGCAGGCGCATCCACCGCAGGAAGTTATCTATATCTGTTTGGATGGATTGCAATTCTTGGTCTTGTATTTTACTTTATGATTTACCGTCCGCAGAAGAAGCAACAGAAGCAGCAGCAGGCGCTGATGTCTTCTCTTGAAATCGGTGACAGCGTACTGACTACCAGTGGTTTTTACGGCGTAATCATCGATGTTATGGAAGAAGTTATCATCGTAGAATTCGGTAATAACAAGAACTGCCGTATCCCGATGAAGAAGTCCGCAGTGGTTGAGATTGAGAAGGCACAGAAGGACGCATAATATCGTTTCAGTGCGAATGAAATACCCCGTTTATCAGACCGGCAAAAGCCGATGGTGATAGACGGGGTTGTTTTATTGTTGTGTCTTGGAAAGCTGTTGTTCCAATGTTTGCAGAATTGTTTCCGGGATATGAAGGTTGCCACGCCCGGTACCCATACTGATATGTGGCTTGTTCGCACCATGATAATCCGAACCGCCGGAAATCAGCAGACCGTTGCGGGATGCGAGTGTCCGGACATACTGCTCGTCTTCTGTGGAGTTTGATGTATAGATGGCTTCCAGACCGGACAGACCGTAGCCGGTCAATTGTTGGACTAATCGTTCCAGTTCCGGGCGTTCCAAACGGTACAGCAATGGATGTGCCAGAATGGCAAGACCGCCGGCACCGCGAATCAGCGAAACAGCAGATTCCGGTGAGATGTAGTTCCGGGGAACGTAATACGGACAGTCCGGACCGATGAAACGTTGGAAGGCGTCCTGTGTGTTTTTGGCGTAACCGCGTGCCACCAGTGCATTGGCAAAATGCATTCTGCCGATACAGGCAGCATCGGAATCCTGCAGAAGTTCCGCTTCTGTCATAGGATAGCCGGCATCGCACAAACGTTGCAACATAATCTGGTTGCGTCGGATTCGGTTGTCACGGGCAACCTGTAGCGCTTCGGACAAAGCAGGGTTGTCGGGGTCGATGAAAAGTCCCAGAATGTGAATGTCCCGGTCTTTGTAGGCTGCTGAGATTTCAACTCCCGGAATGATGCGAAGCTTGTCACAGGCATTCGTTAACGAGAGCGCTTTTCGGGCTTCTGCAATACCGCCTGTGGTATCGTGGTCAGTAAGCGCGAAGGCAGATAAGCCGCTGCTGAGAGCGAGCCGAACCAGGTCGGTCGGGGTATCTGTACCGTCTGAAAAAGAACTGTGTACATGTAAGTCGATATATTTCATGGTTGTAATCCTTTCTGAATTCAGCTTATCACAGAACGGTCCCGATGGCAATCGAGCTTTTGAAAATTGTACATAGAGTGGGGAATGTCTGCATAGTTTATAAAGACAGATTGTACAGGATTTGGGAACGCATGAGAAACAGGGAAGGATTGTATGAAGAAAACAACCGTTTGTTACATCCGTTGGCTGCGATAGGGATAGCCGTAGCTGTGTCTGCGGTAGTAACAATGCTGTTATTGCTACTGTTGACGGTGCTGATTTATAACACGAAGATATCCGGTACCGTGAGCGGGATTTTGATGGTTGCGATTTACGTGCTGGGTCCGTTTGCAGGAGCGTTTGTTCTGGGGAAACTGGTCAGAAAAAAACGTTATCTGTGGGGATTATTACTGGGGATTATTTATTTCCTGATTTTCCTGGCATTATCGCGGCTGAGTGTATCCGGAGCAGAGCAGGGGAGCGTGATACCGGGAATACGAGATTACATACAGGTTCTGCTGGCAGTATTGCCGGGCGGAATTCTGGGAGGTATGTTCAGTTGAAAAAAAGAGCCAGAACCGGCGCCGGTTCTGGCTCTTATGACATCCTTACATAAAATACGGAAACAAAACAGTGAATTATACTGTTTCATTTACATCAGAAGTTGCCTCCGTTGTGTTCGAAAGAACCTCAACAGTGTCATCAACAAGTTCGGTTACTGTATCGGTTACCGGCTCTTCAACAGGTACTTCGGTTACTTCGTCCGTTACAGCTTCCGGCTCGGTCACTGCATCAGTGCCGGTTACGGGTTCTGCTTCAATCGGAGTATCCAAAGGCTCTGTAGGAGTAGGAACTTCTACAACAAGGTTCTCGTTGTCAATCACTTCAGAGTCGTTTGCTTCGAGCGGAATCAGGGTGAGCGGATCGATGTCCGGATTTTCGAGCAGTGCCTGATAAGCGGCTTCATCTACGATGATAACCTGACAGGTGTCGTACTTTCCGTTGTCGATTGCTGCAACCAGGTATGTTGTGCCGATGGAACGGGCAGTAATACGTCCGGCCGAGCTGACGCTGGCGATGAGGTTGTCGAGACTGGAGAATTTGACATTTTCCACGGTGTTCAGTGGCTGAAGGATTGTCTTCAGTAATGCTTTGCGTCCATTCATTAGGATAATAGTCGGCTGTGTCAGCTTAACACTAATGGCCGGCGGTCCTACGGTGATCTCGCACTCGAGCTGTGCAACGGTTTTGGAGTCTGCTTTTACAGTGGCAGTAATAATTGCCGTTCCAACTGCGATTGCACTTACGAGTCCGTTTTCATCGACGGAAGCAAATTCCGGATGATCCGACTTGAATGTTACGGTTTGGTTGTCTGCAAGATTATAGACCTTAAGTGAATAGGTTTTCTCGGTAACCAGGGTCTTTGTCTTAACATTCAGCTTGAGTTCGGGAGCAGCTGCACGAGCCGAGATTGGCGCGGCAAATACGCCCAGCGTCAAAACCAAAACGAGAACAAGTCCGAGCATTCTTATGTAGTTTTTGGGATATCCTTTACACATAAAAAGTCCTCCCAAGGTTCCGTGTTATGATATGTGTCACATCCTACACGCTATCATAATTGCTGTTTTTGTCAGAATGATGTCAAAAATAAGCCATTCCCGTTACATTTTTGTTACATGAAAGTACATGCCCGACAAGGGAAAACAGGCTTGTCATATCTGTGAAAATCCAATATAATATTGTTGGAGAATATCACAAATGTCATTGAATCAAATCTTTTCGCAGCTTGTTGTATTTACTTTTTTATCGATATTCTCGGAAATGAGGTGAATATGCCGTATATATTAATTGCAGATGATAACCATGATATTACCGATGTGCTTTCTGCCTATGCCAGAAAGGATGAATTTGATCCTGTTGTGGCACACGACGGAGAAGAAGCAATGCGTTTGTTTAACCAGTACAATCCGGCGGTGGTGCTGTTGGATGTTATGATGCCGAAAGAGGATGGTTACGAGGTTTGCCGTAAGATCCGTGCAAAGTCAGACACGCCGGTCATCCTGATTACGGCCCGTGGTGAGGATTTTGAAAAAATCATGGGACTTGATATCGGCGCAGATGATTATATCGTGAAGCCATTCAGCCCGAGTGAGGTTATGGCGCGTGTAAGAGCAGTGCTTCGCCGTATGGTGAAGAAGAGTCCGGACAGTACTTCTGCGAACATCCTGACTGTAGACAATCTTACCATTAACTTGGAAGAGTATACCTTATATATTAACAAGAAAAAAATACCCATGACTAAGAAAGAGATTGAGACGATGTGGACGCTGGCATCCAATCCCAACAAGGTATTTACCCGCGACAATCTGTTAGACAGTCTCTGGGGATTTGATTATTTTGGTGACAGTCGTACGGTGGATTCCCACATCAAACGTCTGCGCAGTAAGATTGACAAGGAAGAACATCCGAAGTGGTCGGTAAAGACCGTATGGAGTGTCGGATACAAATTTGAAATAGAAGAGTAAGTACGGAGGAGACACAGTGAAGGAACAGGCACAAGGCAAAGTGCGGATGACAGACCGATTATTGTTCAGGGTATTCTTTAATTATGCCCTGGTTATGATTTTGTTTGCCTTGATTACCGGTGTTGTTTTTGTGAGCTTGTACCGGAAACTGGATATCGAGAACAATCGCAACCGTCTGATGCAGCAGGCACAGGGTATTGCAAAGCAGGTGCAGGAGTATCAACGCAATGGTGATATTTCGAACGGTCTTACTTATATTTCGGCAATCAGTACGATTCAGAGTCTTGAAATCTGGGTGCTTGCCAATCAAGAAGCAGATAAGCCGTTAAATCCGTATCTGACCAGCGTGGATCTGAGCGGTGTAGCGCTGCCGGAAGAGGCACTTGAAGTAATTAATGAAGCGTTTTATGGTGTTGAGACGAACCGGATTTATTACAGTGATATCCACGGATACCGGGTGCTGTCTGTCGGAACACCGATTATGAACCGTCAGGGTGAAGCTTGTGGTGCGGTTGTGCTGAATACCGAGATGGCAAGTGTGGACAAAGGTGTTTCCAATATTCTTAAGATGATTATCGTCAGTGTTCTGATTGCACTTGCACTTTCTTTTATTGTAGCAATCTGGTTTGCAAGACAATTAACCGGTCCGTTCAGCCGGATGCGTGCCATGGCATTGAAACTGGCTGTCGGTGATTATGAAGTCAGAACCGGTATCGATCGCAAAGATGAGGTCGGCGATCTTGCAAGAACCTTGGATTTCCTGACGGACAAGTTGAAAGAAAATGAGATTGAACGCGAAAATCTCGAGCATATGCGAATGGATTTCTTTGCCAATGTATCGCATGAACTTAGAACTCCGATTACGGTAGTAAGGGCGTATACCGAGAGTCTGGTGGATCAGATTGTGACCGAACCGGAACAGGTGGAGCAGTATTATCAGCGTATGCTGTCAGAGTGTACCGGTATGGAACGTCTGGTAGGTGATCTTCTGACGCTGTCCAAGATGCAGAATCCGGATTTTGCGATTGAAAAAGAGCCGGTTGATATCATTCAGTTGTTCCGCGACCTGGCGCGTGCGGCGTCTAAGATTGCAGAAGAAAAGAAAGTTACGGTAGAGGTTGCCTGTGACAGCGAGATTTGTCTGATGTACGGGGATTACGGAAGATTGCGACAGATGTTTCTGGTTATTCTGGATAATGCGATTAAGTTTTCCAATGAGGGCGGTGTGGTACGCATTGATATCGCAAAGGGCGAGCGTTTGGAAATCCGTATCCGGGACAATGGAGTCGGAATTGCACCGGAAGAACTTCCGTTTGTTTTTGATAAGTTTTATAAGTCAAAACTCCGTCAGAATGCAAAGGGTTCGGGACTTGGCCTTGCAATTGCAAAGCAGATTGCATTAAAGCATGACGGTGCGATAGAAGTTCAAAGTGAATTGTCCAAAGGAACAGAATTTATCTTTACCTTTGACTTCATTGATGAGGCGGAATTTACCTGAAAATAATTAAGATTTTATTGATATTATTCTGAAAACAAAGTATAATATTATTACATCCTGGGGTGTGCGAGATTCCCGTTATTTTGAACCTACAAATATTAATTGGGATTCCGAATCCACAGGTCTATGTCAAGCCACTTCGAGTGGACGACAGAAGCCTGTGTGAGGTTGCCCACCTAGCTTAGCTAGGACTCAAAGTGCGGGAGACGGCATCTTGGGATATTTTTTTACGGCTACGGCGATTGCCAGTAGCTGTTTTCATTTACGGCTACCGAAAGACATGAGGATGGTTATGAAGCACGGATTTGTTAGAGTTGCAATTGGAACGCCTGCGATACGGCTGGCGGATTGTGAATATAATGTTGAGCGTATCTGTGAATTGGTAGAACATGCTAAGACAGACGGCGCCAAACTTTTGGTTTTGCCGGAACTGTGCATTACCGGTTATAGTTGCGGTGATTTGTTCCTGCAGGATTGTCTGATTGCAGCTGCCAAAAAAGCAGTTCTTACGTTGGCAGAGCGGACGGCAGATACCGCTGTGATGCTGGTGGTCGGTGCTCCGATAGAACGGGGAGGAAAGCTGTATAATGCAGCCGTATGTATCCGTAACGGTAAGGTGCTTGGCGTGGCTGCCAAGTCAAAACTTCCGAATTACGGAGAATGTGCAGAGATGCGTTATTTTGCAGTTCCGGACGAAACAGATACGGAACTGGTTTGGGAGAATGAAGAGATACCGTTTGGAACCGGTTTATTATTCTGCGCAGAGGAATTACCGGATTTTAAAGTGGGAATTGAAATCTGTGAGGAATTGTGGGTGCCGGATGCGCCGTCCGTAAAATTGGCATTGGCAGGGGCTACGGTCATTGCCAATCCGACAGCAGGGTACGCACAGGCCGGCAAGTTTACCGCGCGGAGAGAAAAAGTAAAGAGTCAGTCCGAACTGTTAAAAGCGGCATATCTTTATGCCAATGCAGGTGCAGGGGAGTCTACAACGGATCTGGTATTTTCCGGACAGGGATATATTGCAGAGAACGGTATGGTTCTTGCGGAGGGAATTCCCTTTACAACCACATATCTCAGTACCGAGATTGATCTGGAAAGACTGCGTAATGATCGCAGACAGATGAATACATGGGAAACGGATACCAAGGCTTGCCGCAAGGTAGTGTATCCGATGCCGGAACTGGCAGGAGAAGCTTTGCCTGAGATTCCGTTGAGCAGACGGATTTCGCCGACTCCGTTTTTTTCGGAGGACGAAGCGGCCCGCGCAGTGTATTGCAGGGAAGTAATCGACATCCAGTGTGCCGGTTTGCAGCAGCGTCTTGCACATATCGGAGCAAAGAAAGTGGTTATCGGTATTTCCGGCGGTTTGGATTCGACGATGGCACTTTTGATTGCAGCGAAAACCTTTGACCGGATGGGGCTGGAACGCAGTGGAATCATTGCGGTAACGATGCCTTGTTTCGGGACAACGGACCGTACGTATCAGAATGCCTTGCAACTGGTACGGGAACTGCGTGCAGAATTACGAGAAATACGCATCAATGAAGCTGTAACCTTACACCTGAAAGATATTGACCATGACATTAATATAAAAAATGCCGCTTATGAGAATGCACAGGCGAGAGAACGGACCCAGATTCTGATGGATATTGCAAATGATGCCGGAGGAATTGTGATCGGTACCGGGGACTTGTCCGAGTTGGCGCTTGGTTGGGCAACCTATAACGGAGACCATATGTCGATGTATGGAGTCAATGCGTCAATTCCGAAAACTTTGATGCGCCATCTGGTTGGAGAATTCGCGCGTCAGGACGGTGACGGAAAGCTGGCAGCAACTTTGTTTGATATTCTGGATACTCCGATCAGTCCGGAACTTCTGCCTCCTGAGGAAGGACAGATTACTCAGAAGACAGAGGATCTTGTCGGACCTTATGAGCTACATGATTTCTTCTTGTATTATGTAGTAAATTATGGCTTTGCACCTTCTAAGATCTATCGATTGGCGAAGGAGGCATTTGCCGGAAGTTTTGACGATGATACGGTGCTTTCATGGCTGAAGGTGTTTTACCGCCGGTTTTTCTCACAGCAGTATAAGCGTTCCTGCCTTCCGGATGGTCCGAAGGCGACTGCTGTCAGTCTGTCGCCGCGTGGAGACTGGCGGATGCCAAGTGATGCACATGCCACGTTATGGCTGAAGGAGCTGGACGGAATCGGACAGACAAAATAGAAATCAGTTATTCTTCTGTCGGCAGCGTTGCTTTTTCCAGCATGCTGCCGATTGCTTCAATTAACATCATCTGGGTGAATTTGCTGTCTTCGCTGATGGTAACGGCGTCGATGGCAACGCCGCCGATAAGCTGTTCTGATACTGCCTGCAGGGAGGGCTCGATCAGCGGATACATCGAGAGGATTTCTTCGTCCAGATTGGTGATATTTACGGATTTGATACAGTCGCGGTCAACCGCTACTTCAAGATGCAGTGTATAATCGCTTAAACTGATATCGCTGTTATAGAGCCCCGGGATATAGCGGGCATCTTCCAGAGTAATATTCTCATCAGGGTCGGATTTTTTTCCGAGACTGATGATTAGGACAACTGCAATTGCAATTACGATAAGGATAGCGCTAAGCAAGAGCTGGCGGCGTTTTAAGATAACGATTTTTTTCGGCATGGTTATACCCCCGAGGGATTTGTTACATATTATGCGTGGGCGGTATTTTTATGTCAGCAGGGTGAAGAAAACAGGAGGGGACATGTTACAGTTTGTCATCGGAAGTTCCGGAGCAGGAAAGTCCACATATGTTTTTGACAAAATCATCGAAGCGTCCGGACAAAATCCGGACAAGAACTATTTGGTGATTGTCCCGGAGCAGTTTACGCTTCAGACACAAAAAGAACTGGTTATGAGACATCCGTGTAAAGGCATCATGAACATCGATGTCTTAAGTTTCCTGCGCCTTGCGTTTCGTGTATTTGCCGAATTGGGAACTGAACAGGGTATGGTTCTGGAGGATATGGGCAAGAGTCTGATTGTCAAAAAAATCCTGATGGAACGAAGAGATGAACTGCAATATTTTGCGGCGAATGTACAGCGACAGGGTTTTGCGGAAGAGATGAAGTCGGTTCTGTCGGAGTTGTTACAGTATGGAATCGGTGAAGAAGAGTTAGAACTTTTAGAAAGTACGGCAAAAGAAAGCAGTATTCCGGCACTGAACCGGAAAATGCATGATGTTGCATTGGTATACCGTGCATTTCAGGAGTTTTTACAGGAACGCTTTGTGACAACAGAGGGAGTTCTCGACCGCCTGAGTGATGAGATTGCCCGTTCCTCGATTGTGAGGGATGCAGTCGTAGTGCTGGATGGATTTACCGGATTTACACCGTCACAGTATCAGTTGCTTCGCGCACTGTTAAAATATACTGAAAAAGTATATATAACGATTACGATGGATCGTCGTGACGCAGACCGGGTTATCCGTAAAGAGAATTATGGGAAACACCGTTTGTTCTATACCGGATATAAGACGATGGAGACGCTCCGAATGCTTGCTGCGCAGGCAGGGTGCGAGGTGGAACGGGATATCCTGCTTCCGGCAGGGGGGAATGCAGTTCCGTACCGGTTCTGCAAGGCACCGGCACTGGCACATCTGGAACGTCATCTGTTCCGCTATCCTAATGTTACATATGCTGAGGAATCAGAAGAGATTCGAATCCAAAGTTTTTCAACGCCGCAGGAGGAAGTACAGGAGACTGTCTGCGAGATAAAACGTCTGATACAGGGTGGAGTGCGTTATAAGGATATTGCTGTGGTTACCGGCGATGTAGCAGGCTATGGCGAGCTTTTGATGCGGTATTTTGATGAGGCAGGGATCCCGGGATTTACCGACCAGAAGCGCGGTATTTTGAGTAACCCGTTGGTGGAACTGTTACGTGCTTTGCTCGATTTATCAGAGGGAAATTACTCCTATGACCAGATGTTCCGCTGGGCAAAATGTGCGTTGTCCGGACTGCCGGACGAGGACTGTGACCGCTTGGAAAACTATGTCCTTGCTTACGGCATCCGCGGAAAGTCCATGTGGGAAAAAGAATGGACCAGAGAAGCGAAAAAATGTAAAGAAGATCTAAACTATATCAACGGCTTACGGCTTCGGGTAATGGAGTGTCTGAAGCCGGTACTTGGCGTTCTTCGGGACAAACATACGACGACCAAAGAACGAATACACGCACTGCGCGAATATCTGGAATACAATCAGGTGGAAGCAGCGCTGGAGCAAATGATCCTGGAGTTGTCGGAAGCATCCGGTCCGGCGGAACGTCTGAACCGTGTTCTGGAGAAAGAATATGAGCAGGTGTTCCGTCAGGTAGAGGAGATTTTTGCTCGGGCAGAAGAACTGCTTGCAGAAGACCGGCTGTCGGTGAAGGAGTTCCGCGAGATTCTGGAGACCGGTTTTTCCGAAGCAGAGGTGGGGTTGATTCCTCCCGGAAGAGATCAGGTTGTTGTCGGTGATATCGAGCGGACGCGTCTGCAGGATATCAAAGTTCTGTTCTTCCTTGGAGTAAATGAGGGAATTGTTCCTCCGGCTCATGACGGAGGCGGGATTTTATCCGATGGGGACAGAGAGTATTTTCTGGATAGGAAGATTGAACTGGCGCCTACAGCAAGGCAGCTTTTGTATACGGCAGAGTATTATCTGTATCTGAATATGACAAAGCCGGATAGCCGCTTGTATGTCAGTTATGCAGAGAAAAATATAGAAGGCAAAGAGTTAAGACCGGCCTATCTGGTAGGGAAACTGCGCGCTTTATTTCCGAACTTATCGGTTCAAAGTGGAACAGAAGCAGAAGATGTATTTGCAGTACTGGGGGCAGACGGTGGAAAAACTTCCTTAATCCGTGAGATGAAACACTATCGTGATACGGATGTTCCGATTGGATTTACGGCATTGATGCGTATGTTGCGGGAGCAGGGTGAGGATATCACTGCGCTGGCAGAGAAGGTGTTCTATCGTGCGGCAGACCAGAACCTGACTGCAGAGCAGGTGCAGCAACTCTATGGCGATGTTCTTCGTGGCAGTGTGACCCGATTGGAGCGTTACGCACAATGTGCACTGGGATTTTTCCTGGAATACGGTATGCAGCTGGAAGAAAGAGAAGAATACCGGCTTACGATGCCGGAACTTGGCTCCATGTTCCATGCGGCGCTGGAATTGTTTTCAAAAAAGATAAAAGAAGATAACAAACAATGGGCACAGCTGACGGCAGATGAGGAGCGGTACTATACGGAAATTGCAACCGAAGCAGCGGTGGCAGAATATCGAAACGAAAAACTTCAAGAAGAGGATAAGCGTACGGCATATATGATTGACCGTGTGAAGAAGACGGTGCTTCGGACGGTAGATACCATACGTGAGCAGTTACAGTACACGTCCCTGGCTCCGGAGCGGTTCGAAGCGGATTTCCATTATGAGGCAGAAGGTTTATCCTTCCGGGGAAAGATTGACCGCATTGACCTATATGAAGATGAGAAGAACTGTTATGTAAAGATTATGGATTACAAGTCCGGCAATCTGAAACTTGATTTGAACAAGTTGTATCACGGTCTGCAGATGCAGCTTGGATTGTATCTGGATGCGGTAATAAGCGGACTCGAGAAAGAAAAGCCGGGTAAGGATATCATTCCGGCAGCGATGCTGTATTACCGGATCTTTGATCCTTTGGTAGAACGTTCAGACAATCCCGGAGAGGATATCATGAAAGAGTTGCGTCCGGACGGTTTGCTGAATATGGATAAGCAGGTACTGAAACGGCTGGATTTTGAATTGCTTCCGCAGACAGAGGACGGAGAGCCTGCTTACGACGAAGCGAGTGGTTTACAGCCGAAGGTAAATGCCAAGTATCTTCCGGTAAGAACAAAAGCAGACGGAGAGCTCTACGCTTCCGCGTCGCTTGCTACCGCAGAAAATATGACGCAGATGCGGGAACATCTGAAACGGCTGGTGTCGGAATTTAAGGATGAGATTCAAAACGGGAATGCTAAGGCGAATCCTTATCGTTACCAGAAGGAAAGTGCATGCGAGTATTGTAAGTTTAAGACAGTTTGCAGTTTTGATAAGCTGAACGGGAAAGCGGAACGGATTCTACATAAAGCAGAGGCAGATCAGATATGGGAAACAATTGGACAAAAGAACAAGGAGATGTAATCCGTCATAGTGAGGGCAATTTGCTGGTGGCGGCGGCCGCCGGTTCCGGTAAGACAGCGGTTCTGGTAGAACGTATCGTAACGATGCTGCAGGATCAGGAACATCCGATCGATATCGACCGCATGCTGGTGGTGACCTTTACCAGGGCAGCGGCAGCAGAAATGAAAGAACGAATTGGTAACCGGATTGCAGCCCTGATATTGGAACAGCCCGAGAACGAGCAGTTGCAACGCCAGCAATTGCTCTTGCATCATGCCCGCATTACAACCATTGACAGCTTCTGCATGCAAGTGGTCAGGGAATTTTTTCACATGACGAACCTGGATCCGGGATTTCGCATCGGAGACGAAGCGGAGATGCGTTTGTTACGCAGTGATGTACTGAAAGAATTATTAGAAGAAAAATATGCTGCAGCAGAGGAAGGATTCCTGCAGTTGGTGGAGTGTTACGCACCGGGAAAGACCGATGCCGCATTGGAAGAATATGTGATGAAATTGTTCCTGTTTTCAGAGAGCTATGAATGGCCGGAACAATGGCTCACGGAACAGGCAGAAGAATTTTCTTTTGCGGAGCAAGAGAAGTTTTTTGCGAGTGAATTAATCCGGTCGATTATGACGGAAGTCAGCCGCCGGACCGCATTGGCACTGGAGGATATCCGGGCGGCGGAAGAACTTGTGAATGATGCTGCTCTGGAAGGGTATCGTGCAACCATACAGGCGGACCGTAAGTTCCTGGAAGCGTTGGTACAAAAAACAGAATATCCGGAATACTCGGAGTATATCCGGGCTTACCGTTTCAGTCCGATCGGACGTTGTGCAAAGGATGTAGATCCGCAAGCAAGAGAATTGGCAAAAGCATTGCGTGATCGTTGCAAGGATACCGTGAATGATCTTGTGAAACTGTATTTTTTCCAAGCTGGAACTGCGATGTATGAAGATATGGTGACCTGCGCAGCGCACATGCAGGAACTGGTACGGCTTACGCTGGCATTCCGACAAAAATACACCGAGGCAAAGCAGGACAAGAATCTGCTGGATTTTTCGGATTTGGGGCATTATGCATTACAGATTTTGCTGGAAAACAAGAATGGAGAATACGTTCCTTCCGAGGCTGCCGGGATTTTGAGGGGCAGATTCGACCGTATTATGGTGGATGAGTATCAGGACAGTAATCAGATTCAGGAACGGTTATTATGGGCAATCTCCGGCGTGCATGATAAGAGTGCGGAGAATCCGGAAGGAAAACCGAATGTGTTTACAGTAGGTGACGTAAAACAGAGTATCTATAGTTTTCGTCAGGCGCGTCCGCAATTGTTTATGGACAAATACGATGCATACGGTCAGGGGGATCCGGCATATCAAAAGATTATACTGAAGCGGAATTTTCGAAGTCGTCCGCACGTACTGGATGCAGTGAACAGTGTGTTTGAGTGGTGTATGCACAAGAACTTCGGAAGAATTGAGTATGATGCAGATGCTGCGTTACATGCAGGACTTGCATATGAGGCAAGCGACGGTAACCCGAGTCCTTATGATCCGGAACTGATTCTGGTGCATCATTCTGAGTCTGCACCGGACGAAGAAGCTGTCGAAAAGATTGCTGCAGAAGCTAAAGCATGCGCGGAACGTATCCGCAGTCTGACAGGAGAGAACGGGCTTCTTATAACAGATAAAGGAGTTGTACGCAGGGCAAAGCCGGGTGATGTTGCAATCCTTCTGCGTTCGGCAAAAGGCTGGGCAGAGAACTTTGTACATGTGTTAAAAGATATGGATATTCCGGCGAGTGCTGCAGTTTCAACCGGATTTTTTGAAGCGGGAGAAGTGGTGACGGTACTTAATTATCTTCGAATTCTGGATAATCCGAAACAGGATATTCCGCTTGCACAGGTATTGCTGTCGCCGGTTTACGGATTTACCAACAATGAACTCGCTCAGATGAAGTGCGGTTCCGGAAAATTGTATGATGTGTTGTTACAGTTTGTGGCAGACGAGGATGAGCAAAGCGAAGATGAGCTGAAGCAGAAAGTACGGGAGTTTTTGGAGCAGTATCGATATTTCCGACATCGAATGAAGTATCTGAGCGTATCGGATCTGCTTCTTGAGATTTACCGTAAGACAGAACTATATACGATTATGTCAGCCCTTCCGGCAGGGGAACAGCGGGTTGCCAATCTGGAATATCTCCTGTTACAGGCGCAGAATTTTGCGACGACCAGTTATCATGGCGTTTTCCAATTTGTTCGCTATGTGGAGAAGCTAAAGGAAAACGAGATGGATTTTGGTGAGGCGTCGACGGCGCTTGCTCAGGATGCGGTCAAGATTATGACAATACACAAGAGT
The DNA here is from genome assembly GCA_045593785.1 of Lachnospiraceae bacterium. Classification (GTDB taxonomy): domain Bacteria; phylum Bacillota; class Clostridia; order Lachnospirales; family Lachnospiraceae; genus SZUA-448. The sequence goes on along the minus strand of JAZNXH010000050.1, from coordinate 29,872 downwards.
AAGGGCCTGGAGTACCCGATTGTGCTGGTGCCGGGTTGCGGTAAGATGTTTAACCAGACCGATGCCAATACCCGTATCGTGTTGCATGCAGATTACGGACTGGGACCGGAATGCATCGACAGTGAACGCAGAACCCGTGTTACGACCCTGAAAAAACAATATATTCGTCAGATGCTGAAACAGGAGACGATTGCAGAAGAACTTCGTATGTTGTATGTAGCAATGACACGTGCGAGGGAGAAATTGATTTTGGTCGGAAGTGCCGCGGACGGACAGAAGTTTTTGGAAACTTGTACAGGAGAAGGAAAACAGATTGATTATCGGAGCATTGCTTCGGCGAACTGTTATCTGGATTTTATCAAGGGCACGGTGTTACGTGAGTTGTCTGAACGGGATTTTGCAACCCTGACAGAAGATAATCTTTGTGTACTTCGAACCGGAACAACAGGGAATCCGGTTGTATGGCATTTTGTTCCGGTGAGGGCCGGTGAGGTCACTACAGATGACGGTATGGAACGGCTGGAGGAGGAACTTAAGAAACGTTTGCTTATAGAGACAATCCAAACGCTTGACCGGCAGGAGGATGAAGCCGATTATCTTGCATTACGGGAGTGTGCAGAGTTTCGCTATCCGTTTGTGCAGGCAACGAAGGCGCCGCTGAAGACTTCGGTTTCGGAGTTGAAACGAAGAAGTCTTCAGACAGAAGCGGAACCACAGGACGCTGCACAGCCAGCATGGTTAAGGCAGAGTTACAAACAGACAGAAAAAACTGCACAGCCGTCCGGTATCAGTGCAGCAGAACGAGGAACGTTGTATCACAAGATGCTGGAACTGATTCCGTTTGCTGATGTAAGAACAGAGGAAGAGCTGTTACAATACCGTGAGAAACTGGTACAGGAAAAACGCATGACTCAGGCGGAGGCAGAATGTATTGAACCGGAACAACTGTTGAAATTTCTGGAGAGTGAACTGGCAGAACGGATTCGGAGGGCGGATGCGCAAAACCGGTTAAAGCGGGAACAGCCTTTTGTACTGGGTGTAGAGACCGAAGAAAGCAGTGGGGATTATGAACTGATACAGGGTATTGTTGATCTGTATTTTGAAGAAGACGACGGATTTGTACTTGTGGATTACAAGACGGATCGTGTGACAGATGCGGATGAGTTGGCAGAACGCTACCGGATTCAGTTGATGTATTACGCAAGAGCAATCCGGCAGATCCGTCAAAAACCGGTGAAAGAGATCTATATCTATTCGCTACATTTGTCGCAGGTAATCCGATTGGAATAATGCACCGTTTCCGGGGTAATACTCTTGGCTGACGGGTGAGTGCAAAAAGCACAATCCCAGCCCGTCAGAAAGAGGAATACGATGCAGAAAGCGAAGAATACAAAGAAAAAAGGTGGTCCGGTAGATATCAGTAAGATTAAACCGGAAGAAATGTTGAAGTATGAGATTGCCAGGGAACTGGGGCTGTATGACAAAGTAATTGAAAACGGCTGGCGTTCGCTAACTGCAAAAGAAAGCGGACGCATCGGGGGGATTATGACCGGCCGAAGACTGGCAGAACAAAAAAGAAACCGTGCGCAGGAAGAGGATTTATAACTGCCGCATTGTGTGGAAAGGAAATCGGTATCATGGGAGAAAAGAAAAAAGAGCGATTGTTATTTATCTATAATCCAATCGCCGGCAAGGGGAAAATCAAAGCAAGATTATCGGAGGTTCTGGAACAGTTTTCAGCAGCCGGATATGAGCTGATTGTGCATCCGACGGATTCGCAAGGTGATGCAAGAAAGACAGCACTGGAGTATGCGAGAGAACAGCGCTGTGACCGCATTGTGTGCGCCGGAGGGGACGGAACGTTTTCTGAGACCGCAGGCGGATTGCTTCTGTCCGGAAAACGTCTGCCACTCGGCTACGTGCCGGAGGGGACAACGAATGATTTTGCCTACAGTCTGAAACTGCCGGTTGATATGGAAAGATCGGCAGATCTTGCTGCACGCGGAAACGGAATTCCGAGTGATATCGGGACGATGAACGGTGAACCGTTTACCTATACGGCATGTTTTGGATTATTTACTGAGGTGACCTACGAGACGCCCCAGAGCATCAAGAATGCGATCGGAAGAACCGCATATCTGATGAATGCAGCATCCAAATTGATGCATATCAAGAGCTATCAGGTGAAAGCACAAGGGGAGAATTTTCTGATTGAAGATGAGTTTATTTATGGTATGATCGCGAACTCTAATTCCGTCGGTGGGTTCAAAGGAATCACAGGAAGAGATGTGGCACTGGATGACGGGTTTTTTGAGATGATACTGATTAAGAAACCGAAAAATCTGATTGAGTTTAATGAACTTGTCAATGCCCTGCTTGCAAACCATCTGGAGAATTGTGCGAACATAAAATACGAGCGTGTAAATAAGGTAACGATTACAACGGAACAGGAAGTACCGTGGAATCTGGATGGGGAATTCGGCGGCAATTTGAAGTCTGCTGAAATTGTAATTCATAAGCAAAAAATCGATTATGTTACTGCAATTTTGAACCCCGGAAATGAGTTGCCGTTGAAGCAGGATTAACTGTAAAGGAAAAGCGTGAAGATTTGAAGAATTGGTTGACATAAAATCGCAGAATTGTTATAGTGGAGAGTGGTTATTAATGCAATACAAATACGTTCCGGTGCTGTGGGGCGTCTTTGCAAATTTACATAAGGACAGCACAGAAAGAGGAGAACAATATGTTATATATTGGTGTAGATTTAGGAACTTCTTCCGTTAAGCTTTTGTTGATGGATGAGACAGGTGACATCAAAGCAGTGGTATCCAGGGAATATCCGCTGTATTTCCCGAAGCCGGGCTGGTCCGAGCAGAAGCCGGAAGACTGGTACAGCAATCTGGTAGAGGGTATTCATGAGTTAATGAAGGGTCAGGACGCATCTCAGGTAGAAGGTATCAGCTTCGGCGGACAGATGCACGGTCTTGTTATCCTTGATGAGAATGACAATGTACTCCGTCCGGCAATTCTGTGGAATGACGGAAGAACCCAGGCTGAGTGTGATTATTTGAATAACGAGATTGGTCGTGAGAAGATTTCTGCTTATACTGCAAACATGGCACTGACCGGTTTTACTGCTCCGAAGCTCTTGTGGGTAAAGAAGAACGAGCCGGAGATTTTCAACAAGATTGCAAAGATTATGCTTCCGAAGGATTATCTTGCATACATGCTTTCCGGTGTACACTGCACCGATGTATCCGATGCTTCCGGTATGCTTCTGTTTGATGTACAGAACAAGTGCTGGTCTCAGGAAATGATTGATATCGTAGGTATCCGCCGCGAACAGCTTGCTGACATCTTTGAGAGTTATGAAGTAGTTGGTACACTGACTGCGAAGGCTGCAGCAGAACTTGGCCTTCCGGAAGGTGTTAAGGTTATCGCAGGCGCAGGCGACAATGCTGCAGGTGCAGTAGGTACCGGTACTTTGGAACACGGTATGTGCAGCGTTTCTCTCGGAACCTCCGGTACCGTATTTATCTCTACCAATGAATTTGCAGTGGATGATGCCAATGCAATGCACTCCTTTGCACATGCAAACGGTAAGTTCCATTTCCTCGGCTGTATGCTGTCTGCAGCATCTGCTAACAAGTGGTGGATGGACGAAATCATCGGAACCAAGGAATATGCGAAGGAACAGGAAGGCATTGAGAAACTTGGCGAGAACAACGTATTCTTCCTTCCGTATCTGATGGGTGAGAGAACTCCGCACAACAATCCGCTTGCAAGAGGTACTTTCATCGGTATGACCATGGATACCACCCGTGCTGATATGACCCAGGCTGTCCTCGAAGGCGTTACTTTTGCACTTCGTGATGCCCTTGAGATCGCAAGAAACTTCGGTGTTGAGATTAACCGTGTTCGTTTGCTCGGCGGTGGTGCTAAGAGTCCGCTGTGGTGCAAGATGGTTGCTAACATCATGAATGTTAAGGTTGATAAGATTAACAGTGACGAGGGTCCGGGATACGGCGCAGCAATCCTTGCAGCAGTTGGCTGTGGCAAGTTTGCGTCTGTAGAAGAAGCTGCTTCCAAGTTCATCAAGGTAGTAAGCACAGTAGATCAGGATCCGGAAATCGTTGCGAAGTATGAGAAGAAGTACCAGCAGTTCCGTGCATTGTATCCGGCACTGAAACCGGTATTCTCCATGATTAACGAATAATACATAAAGTACCTTTAGTCGGAAAGGAATGGTGTTAGGATGACATACGGCAGTTTTGCCCATTATTATGATCGGTTTATGGACAACATTCCTTACGATGAATGGACGACGTATCTGCAGGAGCTTTTGACAGAACAGGGCGTAAAGGACGGACTGGTTCTGGAGCTTGGCTGCGGTACCGGAAGCGTAACAAGACGCCTGAAGGCGTGTGGTTATGACATGATAGGACTCGACATCTCGGAAGAGATGCTTGAGATGGCACAGAACCGGGGAGACGACGGAATCCTGTATCTGCATCAGGATATGCGGGAATTTGAACTGTACGGTACGGTAGCGGCAGTTGTCTCGGTGTGCGACACAATGAATTATATCACTGAGCCGGAGGATCTCACAGAGGTCTTCCGGCTGGTGAACAATTATCTGGACCCGGGCGGATGTTTTATCTTTGATTTGAAGACCCGTACATTTTACCGGAACGTGCTTGCAGAGAATGTGTTTGCGGAGAACCGTGAAGACTGCAGCTTGATCTGGGAGAACTATTACGATGAAGAAAACTGTTTGAATGAATATGACCTGACCATTTACGCAGAGACATCACAAGGACTGTACCAGCGCTTCGAAGAGACTCATTGTCAACGGGCATGGGAGCTTGAAGAGATAAAAAATGTTATTAACGAAGCAGGAATGGAATTTGTGACAGCATATGATGCATTTACGAAAAATCCGGTACGAGATGACAGCGAACGGATTTATGTGATTGCGCGGGAGAAGTTTCAGGATAAGAAGCAATACATTCAGACATTGATAGAGATATAAGGTGATAAAATGGAAGATTATATTGTAAGAGCGACTGCAGCGAATGCACAAATCCGCGCGTTTGCCGCAACAACAAGAGCCTTGACGGAAGAGGCAAGACAACGCCATAACACAAGTCCGGTTGCTACCGCAGCACTCGGAAGACTCCTGACTGCAGGTGCTATGATGGGTGCCATGATGAAGGGCGAACAGGACATATTGACCTTGCAGGTGAACGGGGACGGACCACTGGGCGGAATTATCGTTACTGCCAATTCCAAAGCAGAGGTGAAGGGCTACGTTCACCATCCGGAGATTGTGAATGAGGCAAATTATCTTGGTAAGTTAGATGTCGGCGGTGCAGTCGGATACGGAACGCTGAAAGTAATCAAGGACATGGGTATGAAAGAACCGTATTCCGGTGAAGTTGACCTGATTACGGGAGAACTTGCAGAAGATCTTACCTATTATTTTGCAACCAGTGAGCAGATTCCTTCGAGTGTTGCGCTCGGGGTTCTGATGAATAAAGAAAACACCGTACGTCAGGCAGGCGGATTTATCCTGCAGTTGATGCCGTTTGCGGATGAAGCAGTTATCAGTCGTCTGGAACAGAAAATCGGTGAGATTAAGTCAATTACAGAATTACTTGACAAGGGTATGACCCCGGAGCAGTTGTTAGAACAGGTAATCGGAGAGTTTGATATGGAGATTACCGACAAGATTCCGACAACGTTTTCCTGTAATTGCAGCAAGGAGCGCGTCAGCCGTGCTGTTGCCGGTATTTCAATGAAGGATCTGGATGAGATTATTGCGGATGATAAGCCGATTGAAGTGAAGTGTCATTTTTGTAATACTGCCTATGAATTCAGCATTGAGGAATTAAAGGAGTTAAGAGCATGCCGGAGAAGATTGAAGAAATCTTAAGAGCGATACACGTGTTGTTCTCCAAGGGTGAGATGTATCATGAGTCGCAGGACAGAGTGTTGCTGTCGAAGCGTGAGATGTTTGCACTGTTGGAACAGTTAAATTATGCTGTTGTGGAAGTGATGGACCGTTATGAAGCAACGACCCGTTCCAAACAGAAAGCATTACAGGAAGTGGAAGCGGCCGGTAACCGGATTATTGATGCTGCGAACAAAGAAGCAGAGGATATCTATGCGGCATCCATTCTTTATACCGACGGTGCTCTGAATGAGTTTACCAATATTGTTGACGAGACCAGACAGCGTCTGCGTGATGAGTATGCATATTTTGAAGAGTGCATGAACCAGCAGTTAGAGCTGGTAAGAAGCAATCAGGCTGAACTTTTGGAACGTTTACAGGTATTGTCCCAGAACAAAAAATATCTGGATATTATCAATGAGTTTTCGGCTGGGCAGGAAGAACCTGAGGATGTCCAAAGTAAAGAAACAAAGAAAACAGCCTCCGGAAAAGGAAGCAAGAAAAAAGAAATTCCGCCGGACACCGTAATTCCGGAAAAATTCAAAAAAGGCGGAAAGGGACAGGCAGTAGAGGATAGCAGTCGTCCGCATAAGTCTTCGTTGCCTGAAGTAGAGGAAGAAGAGTGGGATGATACGCCCGCGCGTCAGAAGGTGGAAGTAAAAGTACATACCGGCGGAGGGTTGCCGGAAAACAGTATTTTTAACGACAACATGGTGAAGACCAAGCGTGACAGAAAACGCGAAGAGAAATACGGCAAACCGAAAAAAGATGCCGGAGATGATGTAGTCGTTTCAGCAGAGGATATGGAACTCTCTGAGGAAGAGATTTATTTCTCGTCCGAACAGTTGGATGCAGAACATGAGCAGTGGACAAGAGAACAGAATGGTCAGGAAACTTCGGCTGAGGGGCGTGCAGACAAAGGGATTGGAAGTTTCTTTAACCGGATAAAAGCCAAAAAATAGCTTTTTTATGTAAGTGTTGATTGGGGGAATTGCATGGAGAAGTTTGAAACATCAGTCGAAAATGCAGAACTTTCGTTTGATGATTTATTTGATGAAAAAAGCATACAGGAACTTCAGGAGATAATTTCAAAAGCGGTCGGTATCGGTATGGAAATGCAGACGCCGGACGGAAGAAGTATTACCAAGAACAGTATTGCCTGTGATTTTTGTCATAAAGTAGTACGTAGTACTTCGCTTGGCAGAGAATGCTGCAGGCTCTCGGATGAAGCAATCGGAAGACCGGATAAGAACGGACCGATTATTGAACCGTGCCGTTGTGCAGGACTTCTGGATGCCGGTGTAAGCATTATGGTCGGAGATGTGCATGTCGCAAGCTGGCTGATGGGTCAGGTGCGCGATGCGGATAATCTTGGGACGGATGAAGATAACCGGAGACGTGCGGAAGAACTCGGTATTGATCCGGACTGGTATTGTGCAGAGTTGGAAAAGGTTCCGGTGATGACAAAGGAACGGTTTGAAAATATCGCGAATCTGGTGTATGTGATTGCCAATCAGTTGTCAGTACTTGGACTGAAAAATCGTCTGCAGACAGTTGAACTGCAAAGAAGCGAAGAACTGCAGGAACAGTTGACCTATACGAGTCAGCACGATACACTGACCGGATTGTATAACCGTGCCGTTTATGAAGATAAGTTCAAAAAACTGGCGATCAGCGGAATTACTCCAATTTCCGTGGTGATGGCAGATGCCAATTATCTCAAGCTGTCCAATGATATTTTCGGTCACGAAGAAGGAGATAAGCTTCTGAAGCAGATTGCAGATGCACTGCGGGAAGAAGCCGGACCGTGGGCGTATGTATGCCGTTGTGGCGGTGACGAATTTAATGTATTGATGCCGGGAATCGGAAAAGAAGAGGCAGAAGACTATGTTCGTCGTGTAAGAGAACGACTGGCAAAAGAATATACAACCGTGCTTCCGCCATCGGTTGCGATTGGAATTGAAACAAAAGATACTGTTGATGTATCACTGGAAAAAGTTGCTCAGTGGGCAGAAGACCGGATGTACCAGGAGAAGAGCCGTATCAAAAAAGAAGGCAATATGCTTCAGGAAATCCGTAAAATTCTATACGACACCTGCTATCTTTCTGAGGAAAACCAGAAAAAAGAAGAAAAAATTGCGATGGCATTTGCAGGTTATCTTGGGTTTGATGAATATCGCAAGAGTTATGTGAAGCGGATTTTGGCAATTAAAAATCTTGGTTTGATTGCGGTACCAAAAATCGAATTGATGATGGCACGCGAATTTACGGATTATACTTTTGAAGTGAAGTATGACATTACCGAGATTGAACACCGTTTGTCGAAGATGTTTGATGAGACAATTCCGGTGGCCGGTATTATCGGACAACGCCGTGAACAATGGGATGGCAACGGTCGTCCGAATGGTATCAAAGGAGAGCAACTTGATTTCCTGACGCGTTTTATCTCGATGACCGACTGTTATATCATTCTGACCGGAAAAGGTCCTCATGGCTTTGGGTTGCGGCATGAAGTTGCAATCCAAGAGATGGTAAAGCGTGCAGGAACCGTGTTGGATCCGAAGTTGACAAAGCTATTTGTAAGATTTATGGAAAAATATATTGTAGAGGAGGAGAACAGATAGGTATGGCGAAGGATACAGTTCAGGCAGTAAGAGAAGCTGAAAATGCTGCCGCTGCATTAGTGAAAGATGCAGAAGAACAGAAAAAAGTAATTCTTGCAGATGCCGCAAAGGAAGCTGCAGAGAAGAAAGCCGCTGCAAAGGCAAAAGCAGAGCGGATGAAAGAAGATGCTTTGAAGGCTGTTGCTGTAGAGAGTGAGAAGCTGATGCAGGATACTTTAGCACAGGCACAGGCAGAAGTCAGTGCGATGGAAGCCGAGACTGCACAAAAACAGGATGCAGCAGTAAAGATGATTATTTCGGAATTACTCTAATCTGCGTAAGTGGATTTGTCCGCATAGGTGGATTTGTTCACGTAAGTGGATTTGCTGTTACAGGCACAAATTTAAGGAAAAGGAGGTGTTGTGTTTATGGCAGTTGTATCCATGCAGCGCGTGCGCGTATGTGCACTGAAGAAAGACCGTAAGGCAATTCTGGAAGCGTTGCAGAGAAAAGGTGTAATCGAAATCAGCGATGAAACGACAGGAAAAGATGCAAAAGATTCCTGTTTTACCCGTACGAATGTGGCGGATTTTACCGAGCAGATGCAGGCGGAGATTAAGCTGACGGAACAGGCTTTGGCAGTTCTGAACGAGTATGCACCGGAAAAGAAATCCCTGTTTGCCGGATTAAACGGAAAAGCAGAGATGGATGCATCGGATTATGACTCTTTTGTACAAAAAAAGGCAGAAGCGAACCGTGCTGCAAAGCGGCTCGTAACGTTAGAAAAGAGCATTCTGGAAGCAAAGGGTGAGATTGTTAAGCTTTCTCAGCAAAAAGAAGCTTTGGAACCCTGGAGTTCTCTGGATGTACCGCTCAATTACAAAGGAACAGCAAAAACAAGTGCCATAATCGGTCTGTTGCCGGGGAACCGGACAGCAGAACAGATTTACGAGGAATTGGGCGAATTTACTCCGTTTGATCTGGAGATTGTCAGTGTGATTAAAGATCAGACCTGTGTCTTCTTCCTCTGTCTGAAGGAACAGTACGAAGGCTTGTTTGAAGCGCTTCGTATGCGCGGGTTTGCACGACCTGTAATTCAGACAACCATGTCGCCGTCGGAACAGATTGCGGCATATGAGCAGAGCATCAAGGATCTGGAAGATCAGATTGAAGATTGCAAAGCAGAGATTACCGCATTCGCAGAGATGCGGAATATCTTACAATTCTACTACGACTATGAAAATATGCGTGTGGAAAAATATCAGGTAATCCAGCAATTACAGCAGTCGGCGCATGTGTTTTTCCTGAATGGCTACATTCCTGAAAAATGTGGTGCAGAAGTAAAAGAGTATCTGGAATCTAATTTTGATTCGGAGGTAGAACTTTTTGCTCCGTCTGCGAAGGACGATGTACCGGTACTTTTGTCCAATCCGGGCTTTGCAGAGCCGATGGAAGGAACGGTTGAGAGCTTCAGCCTTCCGGGTAAGGGAGAAGTTGATCCGACATCCATAACGGCGATTTTCTTCTATGTATTGTTCGGTATCATGTTCTCCGATGCAGTATATGGATTCCTTATGGTGGTACTGATTGGTATTATCCTATTGAAATTCCCGAAGATGGACAAGGGTACAAAGAACTTTATCAAGATGTTCTTCTTCTGTGGTATGTCCACTCTCTTCTGGGGCATTATGTTCGGAAGTTACTGTGGTGACGCGGTTGATGTTATCTCTGAGAATTTCTTCGGAAAACGCGTGACGATTCCGCCGGTGTTGTTCTTCCCGACCGAAGAACCGATGACCATGCTGGTGTTCTCCATCTGTTTTGGTCTGGTACACATCTATGCTGGTTTGTTTATGAAGCTGATACAGTGCTTCAAGCAGAAACAGTATCTGGATGCGATTTATGATTCTGTCAGCTGGATGTTCCTCGTAGCAGGTCTGATTTTGGCACTGCTGACCACCGAGATGGGTGTAAACCTGGTTGGTATGGCAGCACCGCTTGACGGTATCTGGGGAACCATTGGCCTTATCATGGCAGGTATCGCAGCCGTTATCATTATCCTAACTTCGGGACGCGAATCCAAGAACTGGTTCAAGCGTTTCCTGAAAGGCTTGTACGGCTTATACGGAGCTTCGAGTTACTTGAATGATATCATGTCTTATTCAAGACTTTTGGCACTCGGTCTTGCAACCGGTGTTATCGGTTCCGTATTTAATACCTTGGGTGTTATGTTCGGTAGCGGTATTGTGAAGGTAATCATCTTCATTCTTATCTTTACTGTCGGACATGTGCTCAACTTCGGTATCAATATTTTAGGTGCATACGTGCACACGACACGTTTACAATATGTCGAGTTTTACAACAAGTTCTACGAAGGTGGCGGACGTAAGTTCAACCCGTTCCGCGCAAAAACGAAATATTTTATGATAAAGGAGAAATAAAATCATGGCAGCATTATTTGAAATGCAGAATTTAGGCGTAGTATTAGCAATCATCGGAGCAGCACTTGCTTCTTTCCTTTCCGGTATGGGTTCTTCCAAGGCAGTAGGTATGGCAGGACAGGCAGCAGCAGGCGTTCTTACCGATAACCCGTCCCTTTTCAGTAAGGTTCTGATTCTTCAGCTTCTCCCGGCTACCCAGGGTCTGTACGGTCTGTTGATCGCGTTCATCACCCTTCTTAACATCGGTGTACTCGGTGGTAGCGCAGAGATGTCTGCAGCACAGGGCTTTATGTATCTTGCAGCTTGTCTTCCGCTTGCAATCGTAGGTTATGTATCTGCTATATGGCAGGGCAAGACCGCTGTAGCAAGTATCGCACTTGTAGCAAAGAAACCGGATCAGTTCGGTAAGGCAATGCTTCTTCCGGCAATGGTTGAGACCTTCGCTCTGTTCGCATTCCTTATTTCCTTCCTTGCAGTAGCTAACGTTGGTGGCGCACTTTAATATATAGGAAGGATGAATGGCATGACCGGACTTGATAAAATAATCGAACATATCAAGCAGGATGCACAGGCAACTGCAGATGCAAAGATTGCAGAAGCAAAAGCCGAAGCGCAGGAAATTCTTGTGAAAGCAGCCGAAGAGGAAAAAGTTCTCCTGTCTGATGCGAAAGAGGCTGCTGAGGCAGCCGGTGCACAGGCAAAGGAGCGCGGCGTATCTGCAGCGGCACTGGCGCAGCGTAAGATTCTCTTAACTGCGAAGCAGGAGCTGATTGCAAAGACGCTGGAAGCTGCGAAGAAAGCAATGTGTGAGCAGGCGGATGATGAGTACTTCAAGACGCTCGAAGCACTTGTGAAGAAGCACGCACAGGCAGAAGCCGGCAAGATTATGTTCAGTAAAAAAGATAAAGCACGCATCCCTGCTGCGTTTACCAAGACATTGGAAAGCTACAAGTTGACTGTTGCTGAGGAAACGCAGGAGATGAGCGGCGGATTTATTCTTCTTTATGGTGATATTGAAGAAAACTGTTCCTTTGACGCACTGTTTTTACAGGCAAAGGAAGAATTGCAGGATAAGGTAAGAGACTATCTGTTTGCCTAAAAGGAGGTTACGATGGCGGAAGAGCTGTATACCTATGCGGTGGCGCGCATCCGTTCCAAAGAGATGACGCTGTTCACCAGACAAACCATCGATCAGCTGATGTCCTGCAAAACTTACGAAGACTGTCTGAAATCCCTCTACGACAGAGGATGGGGCAGTCAGGGTGATACGGCGGAGCAGCTCCTGAAAAAAGAACGTGAAAAACTGTGGGAGCTGATGAAGGAGCTCGTAGAGGATACATCCGTGTTTGATGTATTTCTGTATGCGAACGATTTCCATAATCTGAAGGCAGCCATTAAACAGGCCTGCGTCAGCAACGTTGTTGAAAACAGATATATGACCGCCGGAACGGTAGATATCAAAACGATCGAAACCGCAATAAAAGAAAAAGACTTCACACTTCTTCCCGAGTCCATGCGCGCATGTGCCGAAGAAGCTTACGAAGTACAGTTAAAGACACAAGACAGTCAGCTTACGGATGTTATCATTGACCGTGCTGCACTGGAAGCAATCTATAAAAAAGGTATGGAATCCGGAAAAGAGCTTTTTGAAGGCTATGCCGAGTTGAAAGTAGCTGCTGCAAATATCAACATTGCAGTAAGAAGCTGTAAGACCGGCAAGGGAATCGAATTCTTACAGAAGGCATTCGTTCCCTGCGGAAAGCTTAACGTAAAGGAACTGACGGAAGCCGTACTGATGGGACTGGATGCTGTGTATGCATACCTTGAGACTACCGCGTATGCGGATGCCATCTCGGCAATCAAGGAGTCACCGTCCGCGTTTGAGCGCTGGTGTGACAACCGCATCATCGAGCACATCCGTCCGGAGCGTTACAATCCGTTTACGATTTCTCCGCTTGCCGCTTATATTCTGGCACGCGAGAACGAAATCAAATCAGTACGTATTCTTCTTTCCGGAAAGCAGAACGATCTTCCGGAGGAATCCATACGGGAAAGACTGAGGGAAATGTATGTATAAGATAGCAGTAATGGGGGACCGTGACAGTATTTACGGCTTTGCAGCATTAGGGCTTGATACATTCCCGGTCACCGAAAAAGAAGATGCAGCAGATACATTGAAAAAACTGGCGCAGGGTGCTTATGCCATCATCTATATGACAGAGAGCTGCGCACAGATGCTTGCCGAAGAAGTTGAGAAGTACGCTACGGAGAAGATTCCGGCGATTCTTCCGATTCCGGGTGTTTCCGGTAATACCGGTGCAGGCATCGGCAATGTAAAGAAGATGGTAGAGCAGGCAGTCGGCTCCGATATCATCTTCAATCAGTGATAAAAAAAGTCACACTAGAGTGTTGATTTTTGAGAAAGAAGGTTGACAATGGCAAAAGGATTGATTAAAAAAGTTGCCGGTCCGTTGGTTATCGCAGAGGGTATGCGTGACGCGAACATGTTCGACGTGGTTCGTGTTAGTGATCAGCGTCTGATCGGTGAGATCATAGAAATGCACGGAGATCAGGCTTCCATTCAGGTATATGAGGAGACATCGGGTCTCGGACCGGGCGAACCGGTTGAGTCCACCGGTGCACCGCTCAGTGTTGAATTGGGACCGGGTCTCATCGGAAGTATTTTTGACGGTATCCAGCGTCCGCTGGTAGAAATCATGGAGCAGACCGGAAGTAACCTCACCCGTGGTGTGGAGATTCCGTCCCTGAAGCGTGATTCCGTATGGCACTTTGTACCGACCGTAGAAGCCGGCATTAAGGTAATGGGCGGCGACATCATCGGTACCGTACAGGAAAGCCCGATCGTTGTTCAGAAGATCATGATTCCGAACGGAATCAGCGGTACTCTGGTTAGCATCAGCGAAGGCGATTACACCTTAAATGACACCGTAGCCGTAGTAGAAAAAGAAGACGGCACGAAGGTTGATATTACCATGTTACAGAAGTGGCCGGTACGTGTAGGCCGTCCTTACAAGCAGAAATTATCTCCGGATATGCCGCTTGTAACCGGTCAGCGTGTTATCGATGCACTGTTCCCGATTGCAAAGGGTGGTGTTGCAGCTGTTCCGGGTCCGTTCGGAAGCGGTAAGACAGTCGTACAGCATCAGCTTGCAAAGTGGGCAGAGGCTGACATCGTAGTTTACATCGGCTGTGGCGAGCGTGGTAACGAGATGACCGACGTATTGAACGAGTTCCCGGAACTGAAGGACCCGAAGACAGGTCACTCTTTGATGGAGCGTACCGTGCTCATCGCGAACACCTCCGACATGCCGGTTGCTGCGCGTGAGGCATCTATTTATGTAGGTATTACCATTGCAGAGTATTTCCGTGATATGGGTTACTCCGTAGCATTGATGGCAGACTCCACTTCCCGTTGGGCAGAGGCACTTCGTGAGATGTCCGGACGTCTGGAGGAAATGCCCGGTGAAGAAGGTTACCCGGCATACCTTGGTAGCCGTCTTGCACAGTTCTATGAGCGTGCAGGCCGCGTTATCTCCAACGGTACCGAAGGCAGAGAAGGTGCTCTTTCCGTTATCGGTGCAGTATCCCCGCCCGGTGGTGATATCTCCGAGCCGGTATCCCAGGCAACTCTCCGTATCGTAAAGGTATTCTGGGGTCTGGATTCCGGTCTGGCTTACAAGAGACATTTCCCGGCGATTAACTGGCTGACTAGTTACTCCCTGTATGTAGACAATATGGCAAAGTGGTTCAATGATGCTGCAAACGGTCCGTGGATCGAGTGCAGAGGCCGTCTGATGAGTCTGTTGAGTGATGAAGCAAGTCTTCAGGAAATCGTACAGCTCGTAGGTATGGACGCACTTTCCGCACCGGATCGTCTGAAACTTGAAGCAGCACGTTCCATTCGTGAAGACTTCCTGCATCAGGATGCATTCCACGAAGTAGATACCTATTCTCCGCTTGAGAAGCAGTTCAAGATGATGAATCTTGTACTTGAGTATTATGATACCGCTTCCGAAGCACTGAAGAAGGGCGCTGACATCGAGAAGCTTGCTGATCTTGAGATTCGTGAGCGTATCGGTCGTTATAAATACATTCCGAATGAGAATCTTCAGAAGGAATACGATGAGATTATTACCGAGCTGCACCGTGAAACCGATGCACTGATTGGAAAGGAGGACTAAGCCATGCCGAAGGAATACAGAACAATTCAAGAAGTAGCGGGTCCTCTGATGATGGTTCAGGGCGTAGAGAACGTTACGTACAATGAGCTTGGTGAAATCGAACTTGCAAACGGCGAGACCCGTCGTTGTAAAGTTCTTGAAATTAACGGAACAAACGCACTGGTACAGTTATTCGAGAACTCTACCGGTATTAACCTTGCAGAGAGTAAGGTACGTTTCTTAGGACGTGCCATGGAGCTCGGTGTTGCTGAGGATATGTTAAGCCGTGTATTCGACGGTCTGGGACGTCCGATTGATAACGGTCCGGAAATCCTTCCGGAGAAGCGTATGGATATCAACGGTCTTCCGATGAATCCGGCAGCAAGAAACTATCCGCAGGAGTTCATCCAGACGGGTATCTCCGCAATCGACGGTCTGAACACCCTCGTTCGTGGACAGAAGCTTCCGATCTTCTCCGCAAGCGGTTTGCCGCACGCTGAGCTGGCTGCACAGATTGCACGTCAGGCTAAGGTACGCGGCACCAGTGAACCGTTCGCAGTAGTATTTGCTGCAATGGGTATCACTTTCGAGGAATCTAACTACTTTATCGAGAGTTTCAAGGCAACGGGCGCTATCGACCGTTCCGTAATGTTCATCAATCTTGCAAACGACCCGGCAGTAGAGCGTATCGCAACTCCGCGTATGGCACTTACCGCTGCTGAGTACCTTGCATTCGAGAAGAACATGCACGTACTTGTAATCCTTACCGATATTACGAACTACGCTGACTCCCTCCGTGAGGTATCTGCAGCGCGTAAAGAGGTTCCGGGCCGTCGTGGTTATCCGGGTTACATGTACACCGACCTTGCGTCTCTGTATGAACGTGCAGGTCGTCAGAAGGGTAAGAACGGTAGTATCACCATGATCCCGATTCTGACCATGCCGGAAGATGACAAGACTCACCCGATTCCGGACCTTACCGGTTACATTACCGAGGGTCAGATCATCTTAAGCCGTGAATTACATCGTCAGGGTGTTACCCCGCCGATCGACGTACTTCCGTCCCTGTCCCGTCTGAAGGATAAGGGTATCGGCGAAGGTAAGACCAGAGCAGACCACCCAAACACCATGAACCAGCTCTTCGCTGCTTACGCTCGTGGTAAGGAAGCAAAGGAACTTATGGTCGTACTCGGTGAAGCAGCACTTACCGAAATCGATAAGCTGTATGCAAAGTTTGCGGATGCATTTGAGAAGCAGTATGTATCCCAGGGATATAATGCTAACCGTAACATCGAAGAGACCCTTGAGATTGGCTGGAAGCTTCTTGGTATCCTGCCGAGAGCAGAACTGAAACGTATCAAGGATACATTCCTTGATGAGTACTACAAGCCTTACGAAGAATAATACAGAAAGGCATGAGGTGTAGACCATGGCGAATGTACAAGTAAATCCCACCCGTATGGAGCTCACCCGCTTAAAGAAAAAGCTGGTAACAGCAATGCGCGGTCATAAGCTCTTAAAGGACAAGCGGGATGAGTTGATGCGTCAGTTTCTGGATCTTGTAAGAGAAAACAAGGCACTTCGTGAGAAGGTGGAAGAGGGCATCCGTGCTGCAAACAAGAACTTCGTTATTGCGCGTGCCGCAATGGAAGACGAAGCGATTAATGTAGCGCTGATGGCTCCGCGTCAGGAGGTGTACATTGAGGCTGAGGAGAAGAACGTCATGAGCGTTGATATCCCGGTATTCAAGTACAGCACCCGTACCGCTGACCCGAACGATATCTACTGTTATGGTTTCGCGTTTACCTCCAGTGACCTGGATGGTGCAGTGAAGTCTCTGGCGGACATCCTGCCGGATATGCTCCGCCTTGCGGAAGTGGAAAAGTCATGCCAGCTCATGGCAGGCGAGATCGAGAAGACCCGCCGTCGTGTTAATGCGTTGGAGCACGTGATGATTCCTGAGACGCAGGAGAAGATCAAGTATATCAAGATGAAGCTGGATGAGAATGAGCGAAGCACACAGATCCGACTTATGAAGGTCAAGGATATGATGCTGGAACAGGCACATCATTACAAAGAAAAAGCACAAGGCTAGTGTGTTTAGGGCTGTCGCATTGCGACGGCCCTTTTGTTATGTTGTCGTAGAGGGGTGGTACTGCAAAGTTGTCCGGTGTTTTTTGTTCCGCGACATCCCTGCAAAGTTGTCCGATGCCGGGTCTGCGCGGATGGCTCATTCGCATGCGCCGGATTTGCGTTGCTTCGCGGTCCACTCGTGGCGTACCGCTTTGCGGCACTCGGCCCCGTCTCGGGCAACGCGGCTAGCATGCTCATTCGCACATCTGCTCGAACGTCACCGGAGCAATCTTTGCAGGGATGTCGCGGACAGTCTCCGGAACAATCTTTGCAGTACCGTCCCTCTTCTCGAAACTACAATCAGAAGAGCCGACGCAATGCGACAGTAGTGGGATTTACTAAGCAGATTGTTTTGATTGCGCAGGGAGTGAAATGAGCGTATAATATAAAAAAAGAAAATTTGGTGCTTACAAAGGAGGGTTCAGCATGCAGAGAAGAAAATTATCAGTATTGTTCGGATTGTTGATTGTTTGTGTTTGTTTATGGGCCTGCGGGGCAGTGAACGGAGATGGGGAAACAGGAGTACCAAATAATGATGCAGCAGTCGCTGTACAACCGTCAACGGGTGAGTCAAATGATGGGGTAACGATAGAAGATAATAAGTCTGACAAAGCAGAGATAGAAGTGGGCGGAGAGGCCAACGTTGAAAGTGACATCGAGGCTGAAACAGAGGTTGAGATTGAAGCAGAGGTTGAGGTGCAGCCCGCAATCGTAACTGAGATTGAAGCTGAAATTGCGGAACGTAGAGAAAGTATCTTAAACAGCAGAACAGAAATAGAGATTACGGGTACTTGTTACTACGTTTCTTCTTCTCAGGGGAATGATGAAAATGACGGATTGTCACCGGAAACAGCATGGGCAACGGCTAAGCATGCTTGTGAAATGATCTCCGAGGGGGATACGGTTTTGTTTAAGCGCGGTGATATTTGGCGTATGGACAACATTCGTTGTCTCACTAAGTATGTGACATATTCCGCATATGGAGAGGGTGCTAAACCGGCATTCTATGGTTCGGCAGAAAATGCAACAGGGGAAGAACATTGGAGTCTCTTGGAAGGAACGGATAATATCTGGCTCTATGACAAACCGGTGCGGGATTCGGGAACGGTTGTATATAACGATGGGGAAGTGGTTGTTCAGAAGCATCTGATGTATTTTAACGGAACGGAATATACGGAAGCCTATACAGATGATGTTCCCCTTGATCTTACCAAGATGCCCAATAATACGTTTGTTGTATTATTGGATTTGGTGGAGCATGCGAAAAATCCGGACAATTATTTGAATGGCACCAATCTGCTGATTTATGATGATATGCCCGGTGTAGAGGGCGGCCCATTGTATGTGCGTTGTGATGAGGGCAATCCGGGGGCTTTGTATGAATCCATAGAGATATCCGAGGGCAAAAATTATGAGTTTGGAGGAGGCTGTATTGTTGACAACCTCTGTATAAAATATGTTCGCGGAAACGGTATAATGAACGATATCAATTGTACCGAGGGTTTCACAATACAAAATTGTGAAATTGCTTTTTGCGGAAGTTATTATATTCAATATAGAGCAGATACGCTTGTCGGGGAACCAAGTGGTGACGGAATGGGCTTTCATGGCTATGGGAATCAGTGTTTGAATAACTATGTGCACAATTCTCAACAGGGTGCATTTACAGTAGAGCTTGGATGGAACGGAGATATAGGGGAAGGACAACGCCAATTGGGAGGTCTTACCTGCTCCGGCAATCTGTTTGAAAACAATGCAGGGGGAATCGGTATCACCAGTTTTTTACAAGAGACTGATGAAACGATAACATTTTCTGATATTCTGTTGGAAGATAACATTTTTTCACACATAGGCTATAATTATATTTGTATTCCGAATGAAATAACCTCATGTATTGATATGTGGTTTGCAGGAGATTGTCAGGAAGTAAAAGATATTTCGTTTAAAAACAATGTATTTTATCTTGGCACCAGATTGATTAGTCTATTAAATGTCGGAGATGCAGAAATTGATTTTGAAGGAAACACCTATGTTCAGACACCATATCAGATTGTATGCGGTGCCGGAAGAACCTACGATACTTATGTGGCAGCGTGTGCAAGGACGGAAGAAGAACTGGCAGATAAGGTAGAAACTCTTTTGGGTGACACTTCCGCTACTGTTTGCTGTTATACATATCAGATGAAGAATCATGAGATGGAAGTTGCAAAGAAGTATGGACTTATGCCTGAAAGCGTACCGGAAGATTTAACACAGAATATAACTCATAAGGAAATGATGGAGTTACTGGATTTATATGTGAAAGCAATCGATGCAACTAAACTGTCAGAATGGCAAACGTTATCGACTAAAGCAAAGGGGTTGTCCGGTACATTGACAAAGGCAGATGCTGCGTTAGCTATATTTGAAGCGGCGTACTTGGTAACGGATAGTGAAACCTTGTTCACACAATATAATTCCGGATGGGTTACGTTGGAAAAGATCAGCAAACAGATTGGCGATGAGTGGGGGAATTTCGAGAATCACATGAATTGGAATCTGTTTGAAAATATACATGAGATAGTAAACGGTCCGGAAGAGTTTGCTTTTGCAATACATAATACGGCATGTTTGTTTGCCTATGGGGACCGTTACATGGCAAATGCGAGTTATCTGTTTGACAGGGAAACCGAGCTTCCTACAAATTGGGATGAAACTGTAACTTGGGAAGAGGCAATTAAAGCGGTAGTAAGAGTATATGGTATGAATCGTCCGGTAATAATTTACGACTATTTTGTAAAATAACAATTATCATGATGTAGTGTGAATGGAAAAGGGCTGTCGCGTGGCGATGGCTCTTTTTTGTTGTCTTCCCGCTTCTCGGAACGAAAGTTGAAGGGGCGTCGCCGCGCAACAGCGAAGGAGAGCTACGAGTGGGAAATGCGGAAGGATGAGGAGGGTTACTTTGGAATTGCGTTGTGTGTGGAGAATGGGTATAATGGAAGGAAGAATAATGCGGAGGGCCACTGGTTATGTTGTATGTAAAACCGGATTATTTTGAAAAATTTGCGTGTATTGCGGATCGGTGCGAAGCAACCTGCTGTGCCGGATGGCAGATTGTGATTGATGAAGCAGCATGTGAAAGATACAAATCCGAACAGGGAGAGTACGGAGCGGTATTGCGGGAGCGCATTGACTGGGATGAGGGTGTATTAAAGCAGGGGTGCGGGAAACGTTGTGCCTTCTTAAAAGAGAACAATCTGTGTGAAATGTATGAGCGCTTGGGTGAGGACAGTCTTTGTTTCACTTGTACCAATTATCCGAGACGCATTGAAGAGTTTGAAAATCTGCGGGAGATTAGCTTGACGGTTTCCTGCCCGGAGGTGGCGAAAATCTTATTGGAACAGAAAGAACCGGTGCGTTTTACGGAAGAGGAAGTCGACGGGGAAGAGGAAGAATTCGAGGACTTTGATCCGTTCTATTTTTCCTATTTGGAGGATGCCAGAAAGATTATGATTGCCCTGCTGCAAAATCGTGAATTGTCTGTGGCGGTACGGATGGCTCTGGTGCGGAAAATGGCAGAAGAAATGCAGGACATCATTGAGGAAAGCGATCTGTATAATCTGGCGGATGTGTTTGATGCTTTCGAGGCAGAAGACAGTTTTAGAAAGGTAGTCCGAAACACAGAACAGGAATTAAAGGTATTTTACGAAGATAAGGAAAACGGTTTCCGGTATTCCAAAGGGGTGTTAGAACGGTTCTTTTGGATGGAATTCTTAAGTGAGGATTGGGAAGATTATCTTAATCGATGCAAGCAGACCTTGTACGGGGAAGGCATAGAAGCCTATCACGAACTGCAGAAAAGGTTTCAGGAATATTGCGCACGGGAATGTTTTGACGGTGTGAGTATGGATATCATCTTGGAGCAGTTGGCGGTATACTTTGTATTTGCCTATTTCTGTGGTGCGGTGTACGATGACAATGTCATAGGAAGAATCAGAATAGCGGTAGAAAGTATTACGGTACTGCATGAAATGTTTGCGGTAAAATGGGCAGAACAGGACGGATGCTTATCCGCAAAAGATATTCAGAAGATTGTGTACCGGTATTCCAGAGAATTGGAGCATTCGGATGTGAATTTGGAGGTGATGCAGAATGTCTGAAGAATTACAGTATGAAAAATCCTGCGGTGCGGTGGTGTATTGTCAAAAGGGCAATGAAATCATGTATCTTCTTGCTTGTGAGCGTAGCGGATATTGGGTTTTTCCGAAAGGACATATGGAAGAAGGGGAATCGGAACACGATACAGCTCTGCGAGAGGTGAAGGAAGAGACGGGTCTGGATGTTACATTTGTTGAGGGGTTCAGGATGCTGGACGAGCACAATCTTGCACGGGAAGGCCGTCCAAACACGATAAAGCAGACTGTATATTTTCTTGCAAGATATGAGGAGCAGGAATTTGTTCCGCAGGAAGCAGAGATAACAAAGATTGCACTGATGGATTATGAATCAGTGATGGAGATGTTACAGTTTGATAGCTTTAAACAGATATTGACACAGGCACATAGGTTTCTGAATAAGCTGTGTTGATTATGGTATTGTCTGAGTAAGAAGTAGACGGTAAGAAAGGAGTTATTGTATGACATCGAAAAAATACAAAACGTTAAGAAACATGTTCATATTATTGGGTATCGTTATTTCTTTCATTATGTGGCTTTTCTTGCCCGATTCATTCCGTAACACTTCAGTTTTTCACGTTGGGACAGGAGAGTATGGTTCAAAGTGGGGAGTGTTACTCGTGTTACCCTTTCCATTGTTTTCTTTGTGTTTTCGAGAAAAACAACTTCCGTTTCATGGCGGCGATGAAGAATTCTTCAAAGCAGAGCAAGAAGCAGCAGATAGGGTACAAATGCAATGTGGAATGATTATGGCATTAGCACTTTCGTTATTATCAATTGCATTGGTTGCCGTTGCTTTTATATTGTAATGAATTCTACTATGTGCTACCGTGTTTGTGCGTAAAGTGATTGAGCCTGTTGCGGCAAGTAAATTCCAAGTGGAAACAGTTAGGTGGATAACTAAAAATATAAAAAAAGATAGTAAGGAGCAAAAAAATGAGTAAAGAATTTGAAAGATTACAGCCTTTTTTGGACAAGTCATATGCGTATCGCACCGCACTGACGTTATTGAATTTTGACAATAGTACGATTGCACCAAAGGGTGCGATTGAGTTTACTTCAAAAGCAATCGGAATTTTGGCACTTGAAAACTACAATACCCTGATTAATCCGGAAGTAAAGGAAATATTAGAAGCGTTATCAGCAGAAGATGCACAGGCAGAACTTACCGAAAATGAGAAGGTGATTGTAAAAGAATTGAAAAAGACCTTCCGTGATTTGGAATTGATTCCGCCGGAGGAAATCCAGGCATATCAGATACTACTGGCAAAAGCAGATCCGGTGTGGGAAGAAGCGAAAAATACGAACAATTATGAGCTGTTTGCACCGGTATTGGAGGAAATCATTTCTTACAACAAGAAGTTTGCCGGATATAAACAAAAAGAAGGACAGAAGCTGTATGATGTTCTTTTGGACGATTACGAGGAAGGCTTTACCATGGAAATATTGGATGATTTCTTTGGAAAGCTTCGTGCGTCACTGGTACCGATCGTGCATGCAGTAAAAGAAAAATCGGATTTCATTTCGATTGATTGTCTTCGTAAGACGTATGATATTGAAGTCCAGAAAAAACTGAGCCGTTTTATGGCTGAGTATATCGGATTTGATTTTGACCGTGGTGTGATGGCGGAAACGGCTCATCCGTATACAACCAATCTTCACAATCATGATGTGCGCATTACCAACCACTATCAGGAGAACAAATTAGAGGATGCTATTTTCTCAATTGTGCATGAAGGCGGACATGCTTTGTATGAAATGGGAATCAGTGATGAATTGACCCTTACCCCGATTGGCGGTGGCACATCCATGGGAATGCACGAATCGCAGTCAAGATTCTATGAGAATAATCTTGCCAGAAGCAGAGAATTCTGGGTTCCGGTATTTGATAAAGTCAAAGAATTTTTCCCGGAAGAACTGGATGGCGTGAGCGTAGATGACTTCTACAAAGCAATCAATTTTGCAGCTCCAAGCTTAGTGCGGACAGAAGCGGATGAGCTTACATACTCTTTCCACGTAATGATCCGTTATGAAATCGAAAAGATGATTTTTGCCGGAGAGGCAGAAGTAAAAGATTTGCCGGCTATCTGGAACCGCAAATATGAAGAATACTTAGGTGTGACACCATTAAGCGATACAGAAGGTGTATTGCAGGATATTCATTGGGCAGGTGGTATGTTTGGATATTTTCCTTCGTACGCGCTGGGCAGTGCAATCGCAGCACAGCTGTTCCACCATATGGAACGTATTATGCCGATAAAGCAGTATCTGGCAGAAGGGAATCTCACTCCGATTCGTGAGTATCTGCGTGAACACATTCATCAGTATGGTGCTGCAAAGAAGACACAGCAGATTTTGATGGATACGACGGGAGAAGGTTTTAATCCGGATTATTATATTGCATATTTGACAGAGAAATTCACAAAATTATATGAACTGTAAATGCGAATAATTGAGAAAGATTAATTTGAATTTATAGGTGCGTATGATGAGAAAGAAATTATCCGAAATGAGCTTAGAAGAATTGTGGCAGTTGTTTCCCATCTTCTTAACAGAACATCAGGAGTGCTGGAAGGAATGGTATTTTGAAGAGGAAAGTCGTTTGAAAAATGTCATTCCAAAATGCGAAAGAATCAGCCACATAGGGAGTACAGCGGTTTCGTCTATTTGGACAAAACCCATTATTGATATTCTTGTGGAAGTTCCAAAGGGAAGCGATTTGTTGGATTACAAAGATTGCATTGCGAACAATGGTTACATATGTATGTCACAAGGCGAAGATCGGGCTTCTTTTAACAAAGGATATACGGAAGATGGATTTGCCGAGCGGGTGTTCCATTTGCATTTGAGATATGCAGGCGATAATAATGAATTGTATTTTCGAGATTACTTGATGGAGTATCCCGAAGTGGCAAAGGAATACGAAGCATTGAAATTGAGTTTATGGAAAGAATTCGAGCATAACAGAGACGGCTATACAGCTGCGAAAACAGAGTTTGTAAAAAAACATACAGAGAAAGCAAGAATTCTGTACGGGAACCGGTATCAGTAAATTTGGAATTCGAGGTGACAGTATGGCAAAAAGTGCGGGCAATCACATTACCAGTTGTAGAATTTTTTGGGAAAATACAGATGATATTTTAAGTGTTGAAACAAAAGTGTTTCAAACGGAAATTCAGGTGAGATTTTATACCGGTGGTAATTTAATCAGTGGCAGGATATGGCCTATGTCCGGCAACAGAAGCAGGAGCTGTATAACGTTTTATATCAGTGCATTGAAGATTGGGATTGTGACGATTATACCGTTGATGAGGCGGATCGGAATCACTGGCGGGTTAAGATATGTACTCAGAGGAGTTGCCTCAGAACCGTTTGCGGTACAATCGAGCCACCGCCGCATGGTGCAGAGGTCAAGAAGTTACTTGCTGCAATCATTGGCGAAGATAATTGCTATTTCTTTTAACGGAAAGGTTGGTACAGCGCTATGGATATTAAATTCAGAAATGTGGTAATAGAAGATTATGACGGGATATATCAGCTTTGGGACAGCACCGAGCAATCAAGACGCGCAATGAATCCGGTTGATGACAGCAGAGCGGGCATTGAACGATACTTAAAGCGTAATCCGGCAACTTGCTTTTTGGCATATACGAATGGTGATGGTGCTGAAAGAATTGTCGGCGTAATACTTACAGGTCATGATGGCAGACGGGCGATCGTGCATCATTTGTGTGTTCATCCGGATTTTCGCCGTCAGGGAATAGCGCATG
This sequence comes from Lachnospiraceae bacterium, assembly GCA_045593785.1. Taxonomy (GTDB): domain Bacteria; phylum Bacillota; class Clostridia; order Lachnospirales; family Lachnospiraceae; genus SZUA-448. Next base: position 4,634 of record JAZNXH010000050.1, on the reverse strand, counting down.
TGCTTGTTCAGAGAGCAGAGGAAGCCCTGTGCAAAGAAGGTATTTCGAAAGTGTTCGGGCTGGTTTTCAAAGATAATGATGCTGCAAATGGTTTTTGGGAAGAACAAGGATATTCACTTCGTACCAACTTGAATTACCGCAATAAAAGTTTAAACGAGCACGTCCCTCAAGGGGAATAACATGAGTCGCTTACTCTGAACTTGCAGGGAACAGAAAATTTGAATTTTACAGCGAGGTGTATATAATGGATTGTGTTTTTTGTCATAAAGAAAAAATAGTCACAGATATTATTTATGAAGACGAAGTAGTAATGGCTTTTATGGATATGGAACCTATAAATGAAGGTCATGTTCTTCTTGTTCCCAAGGAACATTATCTTGATGTAGATGAAATACAAGATGAAACACTTTCACATTTGATGATAGTATCTAAGAAAATTGTAGCTGCTTTGAAGGAAATATATAAACCTAATGGATATAGTATTATGCAAAATGGTGGAGAATTTAATGATATAGGTCATTATCATCTACACATTTTTCCAAGATATATAGGAGATGGTTTTGGGTGGACTTATGGAGAAGATGCAAAGAATGTAAATACTGAGATTGCAAAAAGAATCAGAGATAGAATTAACTAAATTCCAATTTACCGGGGACATGAAAATGGAATTTAGAAATGTTTAAGGAGCAACGTTATGATTGAATATACCACATTAGAAAATGTATCAGGTGAGGTATTGTTTGAAACGAATAGGAAGACTATGAGTGAACGACTGAAAAAGGAAGTTGACTTGGACAAGTTTTGTGAAATGCTTAGGGAACATGATTATGACCCTACCATTTCAGTAGGTGCTTTTGATACGGAGACTGGAGAATGTGTAAGTCTTGTTTTGAACTGTATTCGAAAAGATAAGGAGAAAACTGCATACGATATTATCACATGTACGATTCCGGAATACCGGAGGAGGGGAATTGCAAGGACGATTTTTGAAAAGGTAAAGTTTTTGTTGAAAGAAAGAGGTATTGAGATATATACCACGGAAACAAAGAGAGACAACATAATTGCGCAGAATATGTATCGGTCTTTAGGATTTGAAATAACAAATGAAGTAGTAACAACCTTAAAAACACTGAATGGAAGCAGGCAAGTGGAGCAATATGAGGTTGTTATGAGGTTGTAAACCATTTGTTAGTTTGTAGAAGTGGCGCGGTGTCAGAGCCGTAGTATGAAAATAAGGAGTAATTTATGGGGCTGTGAGATACAGCCTCATTTTTTGACTTGACAGCTAATTTGAATTAGCTTACAATATAGCTAATCCGAATTAGCCAAGGAGGAGCTATGGATACGAAGAAAAAAATATTAGATGTTGCCTTAGATTTATTTTCAAAAAAGGGATATGGAAATGTTTATGTCGGACAGATAGCAGAAGGTGTGGGAATTAAAGCGCCGTCTTTATATAAGCATTACAAAAGCAAGCAGGATATCTTTGAGGCGATATTGGAAGAGATGCGGAATCGATATAACAAAGAAGTCTCCTTTCTAAGTTTCAATGGTAGCGATGCTCAAGCGGATTCGGCTTTTTTTTCTAAGGTTTCCGAGGATGAGCTGGTAAAACTAGGAATTGGTTTGTTTCATTTCTTTTTGCATGATGAGTATGAATGCAAATTCAGAAAGATGCTTACGGTCGAACAGTTTTCCAACGAAGAATTGGCAACGTTGTTCTCGAATCAGTATTTCAATGAGCCACTAAAGTATCAGGCGGGACTGCTTCAGATGATGATATTGCAGGGACAGATGAAGGCAGAGGATGCACAGATTATGGCATTGCATTTTTATGCTCCGATGTATCTGTTGCTGACTGTATGTGACAGAGAACCGCAGAGAGAGGAAGAGGCATTGCAGATGTTAGAGAAGCATATGAAACAGTTCAACAGATTGTACAAGGAGTAGGAAAAGATGAAAATAGTAATGATACACGGACAAAACCATAAAGGAAGTACCTACCATATTGGCAGGATGATAGCAAATAAAATTGGTAAAGATGAAGAGATTGTGGAGTTTTTTCTTCCCAAGGATTTGAATCATTTTTGTATCGGCTGTTATACTTGTATCGATGATCCTGCAAAGTGTCCCTTTTATGAGGAAAAGAATAAGATTATGACTAAGGTGGAAGCAGCGGATGTGCTGATATTTACATCACCTACGTATTGCCTGAGAGCATCTGCACCGATGAAGAGTTTTATTGACTTGACCTTTAATTATTGGATGTCGCACAGACCGAGAAAGTGTATGTTCCGTAAAAAGGCAATTGTAGTATCAACAGCGGCAGGAAATGGTGCGAAAAAAGCGGTCAAGGATATCGCCGATGCTTTGTTTTACTGGGGAATTCCGTACATATTACCGTATGGCATCTGCATTCAGGCGATGAATTGGAACGGAGTCAGTGATAAGAAGAAGCAGAAAATCGAAAGAGATACCACAAAGCTTGCGGATAAGGTATTAAGGAAAAAGGCCGGAAGGGTAGGCTTAAAGACAAAGGCTGTGTTTATGATGATGCGGATGATGCAGAAAGCGAATATGATGTCAGGCGAGCACGACCGAGCGTATTGGGAGAAACAGGGCTGGTTAGAGAAGGAAAGACCGTGGAGGTAAACACACGGAATGGTAAGTTTAGTCGGAAAGGTGAAATAATCATGGAAGAACGAGGAAAGAAAATTATTGAGGCATGTCTGCAGGAAGAGAGTAAAAATCCTATCGAGATTTTTATTAATATAGCAAATAAGGATTTTATCCGAATCCATGGGCCGGAACATCATGTGTTGGACGGAGCAGCATTGTTGACGGCTTTTTATAATGCCGGTGGCAACATTGATTTGCAAAATTGTTTGAATGAACTTATGAAGCGAGGGCTGCAAATGCCGGGTGCAACCTGTGGCATGTGGGGCGTATGTGGCGCTGTAAGTTCTATGGGCGCAGCACTTTCCATTATTGATGGAACGGGGCCGTTGAGTTCAGATGCTTCCTGGGGAAAGCACATGGAATTTAGCTCGAAGGCATTATATCGTCTGTCACAAGTAGGGGGACCAAGATGCTGTAAGCGGGATGCGTTTTTGAGTTTTCAGGAAGCAATCCGATACGTAAATGTAAATTATGGAGTCGAATTACAAAGTGATACGATTGCATGTTGTTTTCATGAAAAAAATGAGCAATGCATCAAAGAAAAGTGTCCGTTTTATAAAAAGACAAAGAAGAAAGTAGCATTTATATGCGTACATAATTCATGCCGCAGTCAGATTGCAGAGGCATTAGGAAAGCATTTGGCAGTTGATGTGTTTGAATCGTATTCTGCCGGAACAGAAACAAAGCCCCAGATCAATCAGGATGCTGTCCGGATAATGAAAGAGTTATATGGAATCGATATGGAGCAGACGCAGCATTCGAAATTGATATCCGATATTCCGACTCCGGATGTGGCAATTTCGATGGGATGTAATGTGAACTGCCCCTTTATCGGAAGGGCATTTGACGATAATTGGGGATTGGAAGACCCTACCGGGAAGTCGGACGAAGAATTTAAGAGAGTCATTCAGGAGATTGAAAAACGGATTTTACAGTTAAGAGATGAATTGAGATAAAGGTATTTATATGCCGTAAACTTGTTAACTCATTCTTGGTATAGGAATATCTCCTGCGAGAAGATATAATGTGAATGTATCAGAGATGACGTGCACGAATCCGAAGTATTTGGATATTCTCAGAACAGGAAATGGTGAACTAATGAAGTATGAAAATGGAAAAGATATATTTCCGGAACGCCTGTTAAAACAGATTCAAAAATATGCTGCCGGGAAGTTAGTCTATATTCCGTCCATGGAGCAGAAGAAAGACTGGGGCGAAACAACAGGTTACCGAAAGTATCTGCTGAAGCGGAATCATGATATCCGGCTGAAATTCCGAAACGGCGTTACGATTGAGCAACTTGCGGATGAATATCACCTTTCCTATGAAACGATACGTAAAATCGTATATTCAAAAAAGGAGGTATTCGTTATGGAATACAAGAGCACATTGTCTTCTGCGGTCGGCTATGCAAGAAACGGTAAACTGGAAGAATGGATTCATACATATCTTTTATCTGATGGGCATAATAAAGAGTTTTCGGATGGCTTGAAGCTGTTTGACCGATATTTTCTGGGACCGGTGAAGATGCCGCTTTCTCTCTTCAAGCGTTGCTGCGGACCGGAAGAAGATATGAAATGGGTGATTCCGAAAGCAAACTTTGAGGAAAAGGTGAAGCAATTGATGCAGGTAATCACCGAAAATGAAGATATGCCGCCGCTGATTGTTTCTTATGTGGATGGTCATTTTGAGTTGAACGACGGAAATCACAGGTTTGAAGCATATCAGCGTTTAGGGATTGCAGAGTATTATGTCATTGTCTGGATTACCGAAAAAGAAGATTATGCGGAATTTATGGAGAAGTACTCAGTATATATGGAGTAGTTTCTTGGATGTAAAGCGGAGCTGTAAAATGCAGCTCCGTTTTTTAGCTAGCGATATTTTAGATAATCCAAAAACTTTTTTACTGCGAGAGAAGCGTTTTTCTTGCTTCTTAATGCAAGACCTATATCACG